>CAYMRG010000082.1:0-13310 GCA_964392555.1 uncultured candidatus Brocadiaceae bacterium | reverse complement strand
GCGGGACTCCACAGGTTTTGAAGACCAGGCCGAACACCAGCTCGGATGCACTCCCGAACGACCCCGCGCGAAGGGCCCAACATCGGCGACACCGCGACGCACTGTCAACCGATTTCCGACGACGCTCCGCCCCCATCCCAAGGTTCTCGCACCTCCTGCGCCACACCACGGCGCTCCTCCGGATGTCCAGGGCAACTCGATGAACCACCTCTCCCACCTCCTCCTCGCCATGACCGGCACCGCCGCGTCGATGGCTTCCCTCCACGCGCAATCGGTCACCGCGACCAACACGACGCTCGGCTCCGGCTGCGGCGGCGCCTACGCCTCGTTCTACGAGAGCTTCGTCACGCCCGGGACGTTCGACCTCGCCAATGCGAGCTTCACGATGATCCCCTCGGCCGGCGGCTACTTCGTGCTGAGCAGCACGACGGCCTTCCTCGCGCCGAGCGCCGCAGCGACGGTCCTGAACCTGGGCGACGACAGCGAGACGACGGTGGCCCTGAGCGCGCCGATGTACTACCCGGGCGGCTCGACGACCTCGCTGACGGTCTGCGCCAACGGCTTCGTCTCGGTCGCCGCCGGCAACGGCACGAGCTATGCGCCGGTGGTCGCGAACTTCCTCAACGGCGCGAGCACCGGCTGGTACAACTGGCACGACTACAACCCGACCCTCGCCGCGGGCGGGCGCGTCAAGTTCGAGCAGGTCGGCGCGATCGCCTGCGTGACGTGGGATGGTGTGTGGGACTTCAACGGCCAGTCGGCGGCGAACGCCAACACGTTCCAGTTCCAGTTCGACACCGCCACGGGCAACGTGCACCTCGTCTGCCTGGCGATGAGCGGGCTCGGCAACGAACGCCTCGTCGGCTACTCGCCGGGCGGCGCGAGCCTCGATCCGGGCAGCCGCGATCTGTCGGCGACGCTGCCGATGGCCTTCCAGACGCAGGCGGCGGACGTCTCGCCGCTGACCGTCACCGCGACGACGCGGCCGATCACCGGGGCGACCTGGAGCATCGACGTCACCGGCGTGCCGGCCGGGACCACGCTCGGCGTCGACATCCTGGGCTTCAGCGATCCGGGCTTCGGCGACCTGACGTTCCTCGGCCTGCCGGGCTGCGGCCTGCGCGCGTCGCTCGACCTCCTGAGCGCGTGGCCGCCGGTCGGCAGCGCGCACGCCTATGCGCTCGGCATCCCGCCGAACCCGGCGCTGGTCAACTTCCACCTCTACACGACGGCCGCGGTGTTCGTGCCCGGGGTCAACGCCTTCGGCGCGCTGACGGCGAACGGACTGGACGGACTGGTCGGCGATCTCTGATCGCCGGAGGCGCACTGCCATCGGCAGTTCGGGTGCGTGCAGGAGCCGAAGCTTGACTTCGGCCGATCCATGAGTAGACTGACCGGTCTACTCTGCCCGCCATCCCGCGCCCCATGTCTGCCGACACCCCGCCCACCGACACCCGCCAGCGCCTCCTCGAGGTCGGCACGGAGCTGGTCGCCAAACAGGGGTTCCACGCGACCGGCATCAGCGAGGTGCTGCAGCAGGCCGGGGTGCCGAAGGGCTCCTTCTACCACCACTTCGCCTCGAAGGAGCAGTTCGGCATCGCGCTGATCGAGCACGCCGTCGACGAGTACGTCGCCGAGCTGAAGCCGATCGTGTCGAACCGCAAGCTGTCGCCGCGCGCGCGGCTGCGGCAGATGTTCGTCGCCGGCCGCGACTGCGCCGCCGAATCGGGCCCCAACGACGAGTGCGTGATCTACAAGATCGGCCTCGAAGCGGCCCGTTTGAGCGAGCCGGTGCACGCCGCGGTGCGCTCGGCCTACCAGCAGTGGTGCGCGCTGCTGGCGCAGGTGATCCGCGAGGCGCAGGCCGCCGGCGAGATCGACCGCAAGTTCGACGCCGACCAGCTCGGCCGCATGCTGGTGATGCTCTGGGAAGGTGCCGGCATGCGCATGCAGATCGAGCGGAGCGTCGCACCGCTCGACGAAACGATCTCGTTCGTGTTCGACACGCTGCTCGGCCCGATCGGTCGCACCTGAAATCGGCCGCGCCTGAAATCCCCGTCGATCCGCCAGCTCCCCGACCGTCTACCCGCACACCCTCCTACGCACGATTCTGACCGACCGGTCAACTCGCTCACCCCACCGTCCAAGCCCATGAACGCCTCTTCGTCGCACCGTCGCTTCGGTGGTGCTGCTGGCCGTCGCCGTCGGCGCGGCCGTCGGCATCGCCGCGGTCAAACACCGCCAGCAGGCCGCCGCCGCCGCCGCGGCCGGCATGCAGCAGGAGCCGGCCGAAGTCAGCCAGGCCGCGCTGGTCCACACCCACCCGTACGCCCGCGCGACGACCGCGATCGGCACGGTCCGGGCGCTGCAGTCGATCACGCTGCGCAACGAGCTGCCGGGCACCGTGCGCAAGGTCGCGCTGACGACCGGCCAGGTGGTCGAGCCGGGCACCGTGCTGGTCGAGCTCGACGTCACCGTCGAAGAGGCGGAGCTGCACGCGCTCGAGGCCGAGGCGCGGCTCGCCGAGTCCATGCTGAGCCGCATGGAGCAGGCGCAGAAGAACCAGGGCGCGTCGGCGGCCGACGTCGACCGCGCGCGCGCCCAGCACGACATGGCGGCCGCGAACGTCAAGCGGGTCGAAGCGCTGATCGACCGCAAGCGGATCCGCGCGCCGTTCCGCGCGCGGGTCGGCATGGTCGACCTGCACCCGGGTCAGTACCTCGATCCGGGCGCGATGATCACGACGCTGCAGGGCGTCGACGAAGCGGTGCACATCGACTTCGCGGTGACGCAGGACGCGGCGGCGGCACTGCACCTCGGCGACGAGGTCGAGATCCGCGCCAACGGCAGCGACGAGCCGACGAAGGCGAAGATCGTCGCGATCGACGCGCGCGTCGACGCGAACACCCGCAACACGACGATCCGCGCGCTGCTGCAGGGCGTGCCGCTGCGGCCGGCGCCCGGATCGTCGGTGCGCGTCAAGGCGCCGGTCGAGGCGCCGCACGACGTGCTGGTCGTGCCGGTCAGCGCACTGCGGCGCGGCCCCGGCGGCGCCGAGGTCTTCGTGCTGGTCGAGGACAAGGGCCAGACCCGCGCCCACTCGCGCCGCGTGCAGAGCGGCACCGTGCTCGGCGACGACGTCGTCATCCACGACGGGCTGAAGGTCGGCGAACGCGTCGCGACCGACGGCTCGTTCAAGCTGCGCGAGAACGTGCTCGTCATCGTGCCACCGGTCCAACCGCCCGCCGGCGGTGACGGCGCCACCACCCAGCAGCCCAAGTGAGGCCCGCGATGCGCTCCATCACCGACGTCTTCGTCCGCCACCCGGTCCTCGCCCTGGTGGTCAACCTGCTGCTCGTGCTGGTCGGCTGGCGCACCATCGCCAAGCTGCCGGTGCAGCAGTTCCCGAGCATCGACAGCGCCTCGATCATCGTCACGACGGTCTACGTCGGCGCGTCCGCCGAGACCGCGCGCGGCTTCCTGACCACGCCGATCGAACGCGCGGTCGCGTCGATCGGCGGCGTCGACCACGTCGAATCCGAGACGCGCGCCGGCGTCAGCAAGATCACGCTGCGGCTCGAGCTCGGCTACGACACGACCCGCGCGCTGGCCGAGGTCACGGCGCGCCTGCAGCAGGTCCGCAGCGAGCTGCCGGCCGAGGCCGAACCGCCGATCGTCGAGGTGCAGCGCGCCGACCGGCCGTACGCGACGTTCTACCTGAGCTTCACGTCCGACCAGCGCAACCTCGCCGAGCTGACCGACTGGCTGGTGCGCAACGCGCAGCCCGAGCTGTCGACGCTCGCCGGCGTGCAGCGCATCACGGTCGAAGGCGGTCGGCCGCTGGCGATGCGCGTCTGGATCGATCCCGACAAGCTCGCGGCGGTCAACCTGGCGCCGGGCGACGTCCACGCGGCGATCCAGCGCAACAACTACCTGGCCGCGGTCGGCCAGACCAAGGGCAACCTCGTGCAGGTCAGCCTGCTCGCCGACACCGACCTGCGGTCGGTCGAGGAGTTCGAGCAGCTGATCGTCGCCGACCGCGACGGCGCGGTCGTGCGGCTGCGCGACGTCGCGCGCGTCGAGCTGGGCGCCGAAGAGGCCGATCTGATGGCCAAGTACGACGGCAAGCCCGGCGTCTACCTCGGCGTCTGGCCGCTGGTCGGCGCGAACGAGATCGAGGTCGGCGACCGACTCGTCGCGAAGATGGCCGAGTTCCAGCCGTCGCTGCCCGCCGACGTCGAGATGCACCTCGCCTACGACGGCACGACGTTCATGCGCGACGCGCTGACCGAGATCAGCAAGACGCTGCTCGAGACGATCGCGATCGTCGGCCTGGTGGTGTTCCTGTTCCTCGGCTCGATCCGCACCGCGCTGGTGCCGCTGGTCGCGATGCCGGTGTCGCTGATCGGCGCGGCGGTCGTCATGGCGGCGTTCGGCTTCTCGCTGAACCTGCTGACGATCCTCGCGATCGTGCTGTCGGTCGGCCTGGTCGTCGACGACGCGATCGTCGTGGTCGAGAACGTCGAGCGCCACGTGCGCATGGGCAAGTCGCGGCTGCAGGCGGCGATCGAGGCCGCGCGCGAGCTGCTCGGCCCGATCGTCGCGATGACGATCACGCTGGCCGCGGTCTACACGCCGATCGGCTTCCAGGGCGGCATGACCGGCGCGCTGTTCCTCGAGTTCGCGATCACGCTGGCCGCAGCGGTGCTCGTCTCGGGCTTCGTCGCGGTGACGCTGTCGCCGATCATGAGCGCCTACGCGGTGCGACCGCACGGCAAGGAGGCCTGGCTGACGCGCCAGGTCGACCGCGGCTTCGCGCTGTGCCGCCGGCTCTACTCGTGGCTGCTCGACGGCGCGCTGGCGATCCGCTGGGCGGTCGTCGCACTGGCGCTCGGCATCGCGGTCGCCGCCTACCCGCTCTACATGGGATCGCGCACCGAGCTGGCGCCGATCGAGGACCAGAGCCACATCTTCATGTTCCTCGACGTCGCGCCCGACGCGACGCTCGAATCGGTCGACAAGGCCTCCCGCCAGGTCGTCGAGCACGTCCACAAGCTGCCCGAGACGCGCTTCATGTGGTCGCTGGTCGCCAACTGGGGCGGCTTCGGCGGCATGGTGCACAAGAACTGGAAGGATCGCACGCGCAGCACCACGCAGGTCTACCCGCAGCTCTACGGCGAGGTCTCGCAGGTGCCCGGCGTGCGCGTATTCCCGCGGCTCGACCCGCCGCTGCCGACCTCGGGCATGCACGACGTCGAGCTCGTGCTGCAGAGCTCGGCGCCGGTCGAGGAGCTGCTCGGCGAGGCGATGGCGATCGTCGGCGCCGGCTGGCAGAGCGGCAAGTTCATGTATGTCGACACCGACCTGAAGATCGACCGGCCCGAGGCGCGCGTGCGCGTCGACCGCGAGAAGGTCGCCGACCTCGGCATGGACCTCGCCAGCGTCGGCCGCGAACTCGGTTCGCTGCTCGGCGGCGGCTACGTCAACCGCTTCAACTGGTACGACCGCAGCTACAAGGTGATCCCGCAGATCGGCGACGCCGATCGCGCGACCGTCGGCCCGCTGCTGGACCTGAAGATCAAGACGCCGGCCGGCGACCTGGTGCCGGTGTCGTCGTTCGTCGACATCGAGACGTCGGCGGCGCCGCGGACGCTGAACCGCTTCCAGCAGCGCAACTCGGTCAAGGTGTTCGGCGGCGTGCTGCCGGGCGTGACCAAGGCCGAAGGGCTCGACGTGCTCGAGAACGCGGCGCGCCACGTCGGCAAGCCGGGCACCGCGATCGACTACGCCGGCGAATCGCGCCAGATCCGCCACGAGGGCGGCTCGCTGGTGACGACGCTCGCGTTCGCGATCCTGCTGGTCTACCTGGTGCTCGCGGCGCAGTTCCGCAGCTTCCGCGACCCGCTGATCGTGCTGATCGGTTCGGTGCCGCTGGCGATCAGCGGCGCACTGGTGTTCTCCTACGTCGACCTGACGACGATCAACGTCTACTCGCAGGTCGGCCTGATCACGCTGGTCGGCCTGATCGCGAAGAACGGTATCCTGATCGTCGAGTTCGCCAACACGCTGCAGCGCCAGGGGCTCGACAAGCTCGCCGCGCTGCGCGAAGCCGCGGCGACGCGTCTGCGGCCCGTGCTGATGACGACCGCGGCGACGATCTTCGGCCACCTGCCGCTGGTCTTCGTCACCGGCCCGGGCGCGATGGCGCGCAACAGCATCGGCCTCGTGCTCGTCACCGGCATGGCGCTCGGCACGCTGTTCACGCTGTTCGTCGTGCCGGTCTTCTACACGTTCCTCGCCGCCGACCACCGCAAGGCGGCCGAGGCCACCCGCCGGCTCGACGAAGAGCAGGCCGGAACGCCCGCCCACGGGCACATGGAGTTCGCGCAATGAGCCTCGCCCCCGCTCTCCGTCGCGCCGCGGCCCTCGCCGCGGCCGCGTTCGCCGCGGCCTGCAGCGCCGTCGGCCCCGATTTCACGCCGCCCGAGCGCGAGCTGCCGGCGACCTGGCACCAGGAAGCCACGTCGGGCCTGTCCGTCGGCCAGCCCGGCGACGCCGCGTGGTGGCGGCAGTTCGGCGATCCGCTGCTCGCCGACCTCGTCGACCAGGCGCTGCGGCAGAACCTCGACCTGCGCGCCGCGCTGGCGCGGCTGACGTCGGCGCGCGCGCTCTACGGCGTCGCCGCAGCCGACCAGTGGCCGTCGCTCGACGCACGCGGCAGCTACGACCACCGCAAGGACAGCCGCAACACGCCGTTCGGCGCCTTCATCCCGCGCACCGACATCCACACGATCGCTCTCGACGCGGCGTGGGAACTCGACCTCTGGGGCCGCGTGCGGCGCTCGGTCGAGGCCGCCGATGCCGACCTGGCGGCGAGCGAAGCGGACCTGCACGGCGCCGCGCTGACCGTCGCCGGCGAGGTCGTCGCGACCTACGTCGACCTGCGCGCTGCGCAGCAGCGGCTGCGGATCGCCCGCGAAAACCTCGCGCTGCAGGAACGCACGCTCGGCCTGGTGCAGGCGCGCTTCGACGCCGGCCTCGTCGACGAACGCGACGTCGCGCAGGCACGCACCAACGTCGAGTCGACCCGCGCGCGGCTGCCGGCGCTCGACGCGCAGGCGATCGCCGCGCAGAACCGCCTCGCGGTGCTGCTCGGCAAGGCCCCCGGCGAGCTGCCGGCGACGTTCGCGGCGCCGTCGGCGCTGCCGACGCTGCCGAAGACGATCGCGGTCGGCGTGCCGGCGGATCTGCTGCGCCGTCGCCCCGACCTGCAGGCCGCCGAGAGCCGCCTGCACGCCGAGATCGCGCGCATCGGCGTCGCCGAGGCCGACCGCTACCCGCGGCTGTCGATCGGCGGCACGCTCGGCCTGTCCGCCAACGCCGCCGACGACCTGTTCACGAAGGGCAGCGACGTGACGTCGTTCGGCCCGTCGCTGCGCTGGAACCTGTTCGACGGCGGTCGCCTGCGCAACCGCGTGCGCTCGCTCGAGGCCAACGCCGAGGCGGCGCAGATCGTCTGGGAGCAGACGCTGCTGCGCGCGCTCGAGGAGGCCGAGAACGCGATGGCGCGCTTCGTCCGCGAACAGGCACGCCTGGTCGCGCTGCAGCGTGCGGCGGCCGAGGCGCGGCGCGCGGTCGACCTCGCGCAGACGCAGTACCAGACCGGCCTGTCGGACTTCCAGACCGTCATCGACTCGGAGCGAACCGTCGCGTCGATCGAGGACGAGCTGGTCGCCAGCGAGGCCGCGGTCGCGAGCTTCGCGGTGGCGTTGTTCAAGGCGCTCGGCGGCCCGACGCCGGCCGCCGCGGGCGACGTCAGCCGGCCAGCTTGAGTCCGACGATCGCGACCACCAGCAGGCCGAGGCAGGCGAGCCGCGCCCACGTCGCCGGCTCGCCGAGCCACAGGATGCCGCAGACCGCGGTGCCACAGGCACCGATGCCGACCCAGACCGCGTAGGCCGTGCCGATCGGGATCGTGCGCGCCGCGATGGCCAGCAGCCACATGCTCGCGACCAGGGCCGCCGCGACGAACACGGTCGGTCCGAGGCGCGTGAAGCCGCGCGTCGCCGGCAGGCCGACCGCCCAGCACGTCTCGAGCAAACCGGCGATCACGAGCACGATCCACGCCATCGGGGAAACCTCCGAGCCGCGGAACCTAGCCCGCATGTGTCACCCACACCACGACCGAGTGCGGCGCTTTCGACGCACCCGTTCGCGGTGGTGGTGAGATATGCGGCTAGCGTCCGCCGCCCCGCGAACCTACGATCCCGGCATGAAGAGGGACCTCGAGATCCTCCGCGCCATCCTGCTCGCGCTCGAGACCCAGACCGACAGCTCCGGACTGACCGCCAACCGCATCCCGGGCTTCCCGACCGATCAGGTGAACTACAACCTGACCCTGCTCATCGAGGAACGCTTCGTCCGCGGCAACATCACGCGTACCTCGGGCCAGGCCGGCGGGGGCGTCGCCTACGGGCAGCGGCTCGAATGGGCCGGCCACGACCTGCTCGACGCGATCCGCTCGCCGAAGGTGTGGGAGGAGACCAAGGCGACGATCGACAAGGTCGGCGCGTTCTCGATCGGCCTGGTCAAGGAACTGGCGATGGCGATCGCCGCGCGCGCAGTGCGCGGACAGGCCTGACGTCACCTCGGCGGCCGGGTGTCGGCTTCCGCCGCCGCCGCCGCCGCGGCATCCCCGCCCACCGCCCCGCGTGCGGGCGGCAAGGAAGGCAGTACGACCGGGGGCTCGTGGTCGGCGCGCGGCAGATCGATCGTGAACAGCGCCCCCTTGCCGGGCTCGCTGTCGATACGCACGTGGCCGCCGAGCTGCAACACGATCCACTTCACGGTCGCGAGGCCGATGCCGTGGTCGCGCCCGTCGCTCTTGGTCGTGAAGTAGGGCTCGAAGGCGCGCGCCTTGACCTCGGCCGTCATGCCGGGCCCATCGTCGCGCACGGTCAGCAGCACGCGCGCCTCGGTCACCTCGATCCCGACCTCGACGCGACCGCCTTCGGTCAGCGCGTCGCGCGCGTTGCTGAACAGGTTCATCAGGATCTGCTCGATCTGGCTCGGCAACGCCCGCACCATCGCCGGCAGAGCCGCCGGCGCGAACCCGACCTTGACGCGCGGCCCGACAAGCTGCTGCAGCGTCGGCAGCAGCTCCGCGAGCACTTCGCCGAGTTCGCACGGATCGAGCGACACCACCTGCTCGCCGGCGACCGCGAACAACTGGCGCGTCATCCGCTGGCCCTGCTCCGCGGCCGCGCGGATGCGTTGCGCCGCGGCCTGCGGCAGCCCGGTCACCTGGTGCTCGACGAGCTGTGCATTGCCGAGCACGACGGTCAGCAGGTTGTTGAAGTCGTGGGCGACGCCACCGACCAGCTGGCCGAGGGACGCGAGCCGGCGGCTGCGCTGCAGCTCGCGTTCGAGTTCGACGCGCGCCTGCTGCAGCGCCGCCGCCTGCTGGTCGGTCACGCGCTGCAGTTCGTCCTCGCGCCGGGCCGACGACACGGCGATGGCCCGCACCCGCAACCAGCCAATGAGCGCCAGCGCCGCGGCGAAACCGAGCGCGAATGCCAGCGCATCGCTCCCGTGCACCTCGGCCAGAGTCGTGAGTGCTGCACCGCATCTCGCCCCTGCCATGGGCGCAATGATCCGCGATCCGCGAGCAACTCGCCAGCGCGAACGGCAATTCGAGCAGGTGCGCCGGCCTGACGCCACGCTCCGAAGGGTAGAAATCCACGGTTGGACCCCGGTGCCATTCCCTTCCCGAACGGCCCTCGCTACCTTCTTCGGCCCAATGCAAGTCAGTGCCCTCGAACTCCGTCCCGGCACCCTCGTCTCGTACGAGGGCCGCATGTGCACCGTGGTCTGGTGGAACATCCTGCGCAACGATCGCCGTGCGTTCGTCCAGATGCGCATCAAGGATCTGCAGAACGGCCGCGTCACCGAACTGAAGGAGCACACCGACTCGAAGTGGGAGGTGCTCGACAAGGAGGAGAAGGATCTCACCCACTCCTACCGCGATGGCCCGTCCGAGGTGTTCTTCACGCCGGACGGCGACGAGCTGCGCTGCTCGATCGCGGCGGCCGAGGATGCGTTGAAGTGGCCGTCGGACCTCTACAAGGGCTTCTTCGTCAACGGCCAGCTCGTCGCGGTGTTCCCGCCGAAGCACTCGATCCTGACGATCACCGAGACCTCGCCGCCGATCCGCGGCGCCGGCTCGGGCCAGAAGGAAGCGGTGCTCGAGAACGGCATGAAGGTCAAGGTCAACCTGCTGTGCGACGTCGGCGACAAGGTGCGCATCGACACCGAGACCGGCGAGTTCAAGGAACGCATCGCGAAGTAGCCCGCCGGGGCCCGGTCACGAACCGGGCGCACCCGAGCAGGTCCACTCGTTTTCGATCTCCTCTTCGGTGGAGGTGCCGGTCGCGACCGCGGCGCCAGCGACATGGCCGAAGCCACCGATGCCCCAGAAGCGGTCCCACCGTGACTCGTAGCAGCAGCAGACCATCTGCGCCCACTCGGTGATCGTGTAGGTGCAGATCCGCCGCCACAGGCCACCGTCCGGGCAGAACGTGACGACCCCGGCGTCGAGGCCACCACAGAAGCGCGTCCAGATGCCGCAGCTCGGGCCCGACTTCGTCTCCCACGTGTTCGTCTCGCAATCGGGGTAGGTTCCGACCGGGCACGTGATGGTGACCGATCCCGGCGCCGCAGGCGCGAGACCGCTGGGCACCTGCACCTCGCAGGCATCCGCGAGTTGCTCGACGGCGCCGGCCAGCGCGAACAACGAGCCGTGGTAGGTGGCCGCGGCGGCCGCGCTCGGCGCTGCCAGCGCCACGGACATGTCCGCGAACAGGTTCGCGACCGACATGGCCGCGACACCCGCGTCGGCCAGATCCTGGTTCAGGAAGGCGAGGAAGCCCGCGAGCTGCGTGAAGCCATCGGCGGCGGCCCAATAGGCGAGGCTGTCGTCGGCGTCGGCGTCGGCGAAGTCCACCGCGATCCCCGCGAACCCGAGCGCGATGCTGTCGAGCGCGGCGGTGGCGACGAGCACCTCGCTGGCGTGCGCGGGCTCGAGGCTCCCGACCAACGCCAGGTCATTGCGCAGCGTGGTCACGCGACCTGCCGCCGCCTGGAATTCGGACGACAGCGCCGCGCACGTCTTCGCCACGTTCGTCCGCAGCTGGAACGGGAATTGGAGGGTGGTGGCGATGTCGTGGAACGCGTGCGCGAGCGCACAGCCCTCGCCGGCATAGGGCTGCGGATTCGCGGGATTGGCGGGGCCCGTTGGGGTCTGGGCGAAGGCCGAGGAGACGACGAAGGTGGCGGCGAGCGCCAGCGGGAGGAATCGGGAGGAGGTCATGGTAGCGATGGTTGGTTGCGTGATCACCACTGCGGCGAACACACGGACGACGTGTCCGATGCCGGCTCTGCAGTTCGCAAAATCGGCCCCTGCGGAGCTCCTCACGCGTCCCCTCTCGCTTCACGCGGCACGCCGCGGCAGCATGCCGCCATGCCGTCGCTCGCCGTCCTGCTGCTGGTCTGCCTCGGCGCGTTCGCGCTGGCCCACGTGTTCTACGGCCGGCTGCTCGGCCGCTGGTTCGGCCTCGACGCCGCCACGCCGACGCCCGCCCATCGCCACGCCGACGGCGAGGACTACGTGCCGACGCCGCGCTTCTACCTGCTGTCGCAGCACTTCTCGGCGATCTCGGCCGCCGGGCCGATCGTCGGCCCGATCGTCGCCGCGACGATGTTCGGCTGGCAGCCGGCGTTCTGGTGGATCGTGCTCGGCTGCATCTTCATCGGCGCGATGCACGACTTCGCCGCGCTGATCGGCTCGGTGCGCCACGACGCGTGCTCGGTCGCGCAGATCCTGCGCCGCTACCTCAACCCGCGCAGCTACACGGCGTTCACGATCTACATCTGGCTGGCCCTGATCTACGTCATCATCGCCTTCACCGACGTCACCGCGCGCGCGTTCGTCGAAGCGCTCGACGTCGCGCTGCCGGGCACCGACGCGTCCGGCGGCAGCGTCGCGATCGACGGCGCCGGCGTCGCGTCGAGTTCGATGCTCTATCTCGCGCTGAGCCTGCTGCTCGGCGTCTGCATCCGCTACGTCAAGGCGCCGCTGTGGCTGTGGACCGTGCTGTTCGTACCCGGGGTCGGCCTCGCGATCTGGCTCGGCCCGACGCTGCCGATCGACCTGCGCGCGGCCGGCGCGATCCCGTCGCTCTGGTGGGCCTGGCTGATCCTCGCCTACTGCGGCATCGCCTCGGTGCTGCCGATGTGGTTGCTGCTGCAGCCGCGCGGCTACCTGGGCGGCTTCTTCCTCTACCTGACCCTCGGCGGCGGCCTGCTCGGCCTGCTGCTCATGAACCCGGCGATCACGTGGCCGTCGTTCACCGGCTTCACGTCCGCCGGCGGCCAGCCGCTGGTGCCGTTCCTGTTCATCACGATCGCCTGCGGCGCGTGCAGCGGCTTCCACGGCCTCGTCTGCTCGGGCACGACCAGCAAGCAGATCGACCGCGAGCCCGACGCGCACCTGGTCGGCTATGGCGGCATGCTGCTCGAAGGCGTCGTCGCGCTGCTGGCGCTCGCCTGCGTGATGATGCTGCAGCCGGGCTCGTCGATCGCAGCCAGCGGCCCCGACAAGATCTTCGGCGTCGGCATCGGCACCTTCCTGCACCAGCTCGGCGTGCCGCTGCAGTTCGCGGTGACGTTCGGCATGCTCGCCTTCGCGACCTTCGTCTACGACACGCTCGACGTCTGCACGCGGCTCGCGCGCTACCTGTTCACCGAGTTCACCGGCTGGCGAACGCGCACCGCCGGCATCGTCGGCACGGTCGTGTCGCTGCTGCTGCCCGCATGGTTCGTCGCGCAGACCGTGCTCGGGCCGAAGGGCACGCCGGTCCCCGCCTACACCGTGATCTGGCCGCTGTTCGGCTCGACCAACCAATTGCTCGCCGGCCTGACGCTCGTCGGCCTCTCGCTCTGGCTCGCGAACACCGGCCGCCCGACCTGGCTGCGCATCGCCGTCGGCATCCCCATGGCCTTCATGATGGGCATGACGATCACCGCACTCGCGCTGCAGATCGCCAATGCCGGCAGCGCCGTCCTCGCCGTCGTCGCCATCGTATTGCTATCGCTCGCACTCTGGATCACGTTCGAAGCGATCCTCTCGCTCATCCGCCCCACCCAACCCACCTGATCCGTCTTCTCCCTTCTTCTCTGCCTTCCTTCTCCTTCTGCATCTTCTCTGCCTTCTGTTTCTTCTCTGCCTTCTGTTTCTTCTCTGCCTTCTGTTT
>CAYMRG010000081.1:0-13375 GCA_964392555.1 uncultured candidatus Brocadiaceae bacterium | reverse complement strand
CGTGGTCGCGGCTGCGCGCCGCGGCGAACGGCGGCGACGTCGCGTTCGTGCGCGCACACGGCGAAGGCCTCTACGACCTCGTCGCGCGCGATCCGGCGGCGGCGGGGCGCTACGACGCGGCGATCGACGCGTTCACGCGGCACGAGGCGGCGGCGCTGTGCCGCGCGTTCGACTTCGCGCCGTTCGCGCGCGTCGTCGACGTCGGCGGCGGGCGCGGCACGCTGCTCGCCGAAGTGCTGGCACACTGGCCGCATCTGCGCGGCGTCCTGTTCGACCTGCCGCACGTCGCCGACTCGGCGCGCGCGCGGCTGCAGGCGCGGCTCGGCGATCGCGTCGACGCGCGCGGCGGCGACTTCTTCGCCGCGCTGCCGGGAGGGGCCGACGTCTACCTGCTGAAGCACGTGCTGCACAACTGGCCCGACGAGCGCGCGCAGGAGCTGCTGCAGCGGTGCGCCGCGGCGCTGCCGGCGAACGGGCGCCTGATCGCGATCGAAGCCGTGCTCGCGCCGGATCCGCGTCCCGATCTCGCGGCGATGCTCGATCTCGAGATGCAGGTGCTGCTCGGCGGCCGCGTGCGGCGCAAGCCGGAGCTGCGGCGGATGTTCCAGGCGGCGAAGCTGCGCGTCGAGCGCTTCGAGCCGCTGGTGCCGGGGCACTGGCTGATCGTCGGCGCGCCGAACTGAGCGGAATCCGCCGTAAGGCCGGAACGGCAGCGGGCTCTTCGTCCGCATCCGCTTCCCGCCATGACGATCCGTTCCCGCCTCGTTCCCTTCCTTGCCGCGATCTTCGCCGCGTCACCCCTCGTCGCCCAGGAGATCCTCGCCGTCGACTGGAACGGCGACGCGTTCGCCGTCAACCACGCGACCGGCAGCTTCCGCGCGCTCGGCCCGACCGGCTTCACCAACTGCAACGCGATGGCCGAGCAGAACGGCATCTGCTACCTCGCGGTGCGCAACGGCTCGCTGTTCCAGCTGGCTACGATCGATCCGTTCACGCTGCAGACGTCGCTGCTGTTCACCAACCTCGGCGTCGACCTCCGCGGTCTCGCCGCGGGCCCCAGCCCGACGGAGCTGTTCGGCATCGCCAACGGCACGCCGAGCGACCGGCTGGTGCGCATCGATCTCGGCACCGGGCAGGTGACCAACGTCGGGCCAACCGGGCGCACCTCGATCCAATCGCTGGTGAAGGTCGGCAGCAACCTGTGGGCGTTCGACCTCACCGCCGGTCTCCTGGCAGTCAGCCCGGTCTCAGGTGCGGCCTTCGATCCGTTCCCGTTCGTCGGGGCCAGCGGCGCCGACATCCAGTATCTGGCGGTCACCCCGAACACGCCGAACGGCGTGGTCTTCGGCGGGAACCACCGCGTCTACCAGATCAACCTCTACGACGGCACGGTCACGCCGAGAGGCAGCGACTCGACGCTCGACCTGCGCGGCGGCGAGTTCCGCCGCGGCGAGTTCGCGTCGTTCGGCCTCGGCTGCACCAACGGCGTCGGCGGCACGACGCTGCAGGGCTTCGGCGCAGCGCTCGCCGGCACGCCGATGACGATCCTGTCGCCGTCGCACGCCGCGGGCTCGACGAGCTTCCTGCACATGTCGTTCGGCACGACGTCGGTCCCGGTGCCCGGGCTGTCGTGCCCGCTGCTGGTGCCGCCCGACACCGTGGTGACGTTCGACAACTTCACGGGCGGCACGCTGAAGCGCGTCGTGCAGCTGCCGCCGGTGTTCGGCGTGACGGTGCACATGCAGCTCCTCACGCTGGAGAACGCGACCGACACGTCGCTGACCAATCGCCTCGACGTCCGCATGCCGCTGTGAGAGCCTGCCCATGAACCTGTCCTTGTTCCTCGTGCTCGGCGCGCTCGGCGCGGCGAGCGTCTCCGCCCAGGAAGTGCTCGCCGTCGATTTCGCCGGCAATGCGTTCGCCGTGGGCGCGACGGCGCGGCTGATCGGGCCGACCGGCGTCACCGGCTGCAACGCGATGGCCGTGCAGAACGGCGTCTACTACGTCTCTGCGCGCAGCGGCTCCTCGCACCAGCTCGCGACGCTCGATCCGTTCACGGCGCAGGCGACCGTGCGCTTCCCGAACCTCGGGGTCGATCTGCGTGGTCTCGCCGACAGCAGCAATCCGGGCGAGCTGTTCGGCGTCGTGAATGCGTTGCCCGCCGATCGCCTCGTCCGCATCGACCTGACGACCGGCGCCGTGACCAACGTCGGATCGACCGGGCGCACCGGCATCCAGGCGCTGGCGCGCCTCGGCAGCATGCTCTGGGCGTGGGACGTCACCGCCGGCCTGCTGGCGATGAGCCCGGTGACGGGCGCGACGTTCGATCCGTTCCCGTTCGCCGGCGCGGCGGGCGTCGACATCCAGTTCCTGTGCGTCAGCTTCGGCGCGTTGCGCGGCGGCAACCACCGCATGTATTCGCTGAGCACGAGCAACGGCGTCGCGACGGCGACGGGCGGCGAACTCGGCACCGACCTGCGCGGCGGCGAACCGCGCCTGGGTGCGATCGTGCCGTTCGGCACGGGCTGCTCGACCGGCGGGTTCGGCACGACGCTGGCCTGCACCGGCCCGGCCCTGGCCGGCACGAGCCTGTTCTTCACGGCCAACGACCACACGCCCGGCGCCGCGGCCCTGCTCTACGTGTCGGACACGCAGGTGACCACGCCGCTGCCGCCGCTGTCCTGCTCCCTGCTGGTCGGCTTCAGCACGCCCATGGCATTGACGCTGTCGAACGAAGGCAAGCTGAACCTCGGCCTGCCGTTGCCGGCGGTGTTCGGCGTGGAGCACTTCTTCCAGCTGCAGGTTCTCGAAGTGGCGCCGTTGCTCGAGTCCTTGACCAACGCGATCCGCGTGCGCGTGCCGTTTTGACCCTGGGCACCGCGTCGTGGTCAATAGGGCTGCAGAACCGTGCCTCCTGCGGTAGCCTCGGCTCCGGGTGAGACCTCGAGATCGGCAAGCCTGGCTGCGGATCGCGCTCGCGCCGTCGCTGGCGATGGTGCTGGTCGGCGTCGTGCTCACGCTCGGCATCCTGTGCCACGCCTGGCCGTGGATCGCCGATGACGCGTTCATCTCGCTGCGCTATGCGGAACGTCTGCTCGATGGGCACGGCCTGACCTGGAACGACGGCGAGCGGGTCGAAGGCTATTCGAACCTGCTGTGGGTGCTGATGAACGCCCTGCTCGGCGCGTTAGGCTGCGACCTCGTCACGGCGGTGCGGGTGCTCGGCATCGCCTGCACGCTCGGCGCGTTCGCGGTCCTGGCGTACGGCGGCGCGTTGCCGCCGCGCTGGCCGGCGCAACTCGCGCTGGCGGTCGCGGCCGCGAGCGACATGGTCGCGGTCTGGGCGGTCGGCGGCCTGGAGACACCGCTGCTGCTGTTGCTGCTGGCGATCGCGGTGACGGCGATGCGGCGCGGCTTCGCCGCCGAACGGTCGCCGACGCGCGCGCTGGCGGTCGCCGGTGGGGCGCTCGCGCTCGCCTGCTGGACGCGGCCGGATGCGCCGATCTGGGTGCTGGCGGCCGTCGTGGCAGGAGCGGTCTTCGGTGGTTCGCGGCGCACGATCGCGGCGGTCTGGCTCGGCGGCCTGCCGCTGCTCGCGGTGGCCGCGCAGAGCGCGTTCCGCGTCGCCTACTACGGCGACTGGGTGCCGAACACCGCGCGCGCCAAGCTGCCCGCCGAGATGCCGTTGCAGGCGGGTTGCGATTACGCCGGGGGCGGTCTGCTCGCGCTCTCGCCGTTGCTTGGTCTCGCGCTGATCGGCTGGTTCGGCTGGGCTCGCCGCCGGCCGCCGTGCGAACGTGTGCTGACGGGCTTCGCCGTGTTCGCGCTGTTGCTGTGGCTCGCGTTCGTCGTGCGCGTCGGCGGCGACGTGTTCCCGAACCACCGCTTCTTCGTCCCGCTGCTCGTGCCGCTCGCCGTACTCGCCGCCCGCGGCCTCGATGTGCTCGCCGCGAGCGGTCGCCGCGGCGCACCGGTTGCGTGCCTGGCCGCTGCCATCGCTGCGGCGGTCGCATGGGCTGAGGCCGTCGGCCACGAACGCAGGCAGGATGCATGGGAATGGCGAGCGCTGGCGACCGGCGAATGGCTCGGGCGAGCGTTCGCGCCGCGGCAGCCGCTGCTCGCCGTCGACGCGGCGGGAGCGGTGCCGTTTGCCAGCCGGCTGCCCTGCGTCGACATGCTCGGCCTGTGCGATCGCGTGATCGCCTCGACACCGGCCGGCGCAGCCCACGTCGTCGGGCACGGGCGCGGCAACGGCGACTATGTGTTGTCGCGGCGGCCCGATCTCGTGATGTTCCACATTCCGCCCGGATCACCGCAGCCGAACTGGCTCAGTGGCGTGGAGATGGAGCGCAATCCCGAGTTCCTGCGCGACTACCGGGCGGTGGTGTGCGATGCCGGCGAAGTCGCGCTGCGCGCCAGCGGATCAGCACCGCTGCGGCTGGTGATGCGCGTTCGGCTGCACGGCCGCGTCGGCGTGAGCCGCGACGCGGCCGGCTGGTCGGTCCCCGGCTGGCTGCTCGGCAGCTTCCGGCAGACGATGTCGCACCTGTCGCCGCCCCCTGATCGGCAGGCCGACGTGCAGCGCGAGTTCGAGCAGGGCGTCGCCTGGCTGCTCGCCGGCGCGGCGGTCGGTGTGCTCGACGAGCGCGGTGAGCTGGTCGGCGAGATCCGCGCCCCGGGGCGGTTCGTCGTCGAGGACCTCGGCCTGCCGCCCGGGGCGCATCGGGTCCAGGCCGGTGCCCTGCCCGAGGGCGTCCGTTGCACACTCGAGGCATCCGCGGACGGGCGGACGGATCTCGTCTGCGAGGTGGCGCCTGCGGCGCAGTTGCCGGTGCGGATTGCCGCCGTGAAGATCGTCGACGGGTGATCGCCGGGGGCGGGGACGGGGTAGGGGGAGGTTCACGGCCGAAGCCGGACTGTGGCCCGCTGGGGGGAGTGGCACATCGTCCTACGATCGACGTCCCGAGATCGCGGAGTCGCCATGAGCCTGTTTCGCCCGTTCACCGTTCCGTTCGTGTTGGCCGGTGTGCTTGCGCCGCTGGCCGCCCAGTGCGCCACATCGTGGCGGCCGGGTGACGGCCTGCCCGGGGTCGACCGCTCGGTCTACTGCTCGACGCTCTGGGATCCCGACGGCGGTGGCCCCGCGACGCCGGTGGTGGTGGCCGGCGGGGAATTCGCGATCGCGGGCCAGACTGTCGCCGCCAACGTCGCGACGTGGGACCCGGCGAACGGCACCTGGGCGCCGCTGGGAGCAGGCGTCGACGGTCGCGTGTACGCGCTGGCGGTCATGGCCAACGGCGACCTGGTCGCCGGCGGCTCGTTCTACCTCGGCAGTGTGCTGGTCAACCTCGCACGCTGGGATGGCGCGGCCTGGCAGGCGCTCGGCGGCGGCGTCGGCAACACGGTGTTCGCGCTGCTGGCGCTGCCGAACGGTGACCTGTTGGTCGGCGGCAGCTTCGCGCAGGTCGGTGGCCTCGCGATTGCGAATCTCGCTCGGTTCGACGGCACGATGTGGTCCGCGATCGGCGGTGGCGTCGAGGACGACGTTCGCGCGATCATCGCACTGGCCAATGGCGACGTCGTCGTCGGCGGCTACTTCCTCACGGCCGGTGGCCTGTCCTGCGACCACGTGGCGCGTTGGAACGGCAGCACGTGGCAGCCGTTCGGTGCGGGTATTCCGTATCCCGTGTGGTCGCTCGCGGTGGACGCCAACGACGACGTGTTCGCCGGCTTCGCCAATGCGACGGTCGCGTCGGGTCACGTGTGGCGCTGGGACGGCGCGGCGTGGCAGGCGCTCGGCACGGGCTGCGACGGACCGGTGCGCGCTCTGCTGCCGCTGCCCGGCGGCGACTTGCTCGCGGCCGGCAACTTCTCGGTCGCTGACGGGATCGCGGCACGCCAGATCGCACGTTGGGATGGGGTGGCGTGGAGCGCGCTCGGCGAAGGTCGCTACACCGAAGGCTGGTCGCTGACGCGGTTGCCCACGGGTGATGTGATCTCGGGCGGGCTCGGCGTCGCCATCAACGATGCGCCCTGGTCGATCGGCCGCTGGGACGGCACGGCGTGGCACGCGATGGGCTCGGGCCTCGGCGGCGCCGTGCGCGCCGTGCTGGCGATGGACGATGGTTCGACGGTGCTCGGCGGGCGCATGCGCCAGGTCGACGACGTGCGGGTCGGCTTCGTCTGCCGGCGACATGCCGGTGGCTGGGACACCCTCGGCGGCGGCGTGGATGGCCCGGTGAACGCGATCGCGCAGCTTGCCGACGGCTCGCTCGCGGTCGGTGGCCTGTTCACCCACGCCGGTGGCCTCGCTGCCAACCGCATCGCGCGCTGGGACGGCAGCACCTGGCACGCGCTCGGCAGCGGCATCGATGGCCCTGTCAACGCGATTGCCCAACTGCCGAACGGCGACCTCGTCGCCGGTGGCGGGTTCGTCACGGCCGGCGGTGTCGTCTGCGGCAACCTGGCACGCTGGGACGGCTCGGCGTGGCACGCGTTCGGCAGCGGCGCCGGCGGCACGGTCTACGCGCTGCTCACCGCGTCGAACGGTTCGCTCTACGTCGGCGGCTTCTTCGGCAGCATCGACGGCGTCACGTTGAACTACATCGGGCGGTGGGATGGCGCGCAGTGGCTGCCGCTCGGCGCGGGGCGCAGCACCGTGGTCTATTCGCTCGCCGAGCGTGGCACTTCGGTCGTCGTCGGCGACCAGAGCACCGCGGCGATCTGGAACGGCAGCACCTGGACGCCGCTGAACCTCAACGGCAAGGTCAAGGCGCTGACCGTGCTGCCCGACGGCGACATCGTTGCCGGTGGCAACCTCGACCTGCCCTACACGGCGACGTTGCACCGCACGGCGCGCCGGACCGGTTCGGCGTGGCTGCCGCTGCGCCGGTCACCGACACCGCCGAAGCCGTCGCGCTGGCGATGTCGGGCGACGGTGAGCTGCTGGTCGGTGGCGACTTCCTGACGCTCGATGGCGCGCTGCGTCCCTACCTAGGGCGGCTCGCGACGAGTTGCCCGCCGGCGGTCGTCGACCTCGGCGGCGGTTGCCCGAGCAGCGGCGGCGCGAACACGCTCACGGCGACGAGTCTGCCGTGGTTCGTCACCACGTTCACCGCGCGCGCGACCGGCCTGCCGCTCGACGGCCTCGCCGTCGCGGTCACCGGTTGGACCACGCAGACCCTGCCGCTGCCGGCGCTGCTGCCGCAGGGCCAGCCCGGCTGCACACTGCTGGTCGGCGACGACATCCTGCAGCTGCTGGTGCCGGTCGGCGGCGAAACGGCGACCGCGCTGCCGATCCCGTTCGCGGCCGGCCTGATCGGCAACACCTTCTACCACCAGATCGTGCCGTTCGAGATCGACGGCGGTGGCACGATCCAGGCCGTGACCGCGACCAACGCGCTGCAGCTGACGATCGGCATGTTCTGAGCTGGAGTGCTCGCCGCGCGTAGCGCGGCGGGCACGCCAGCTCAGGACCTTGCCGCGCGCCTTCGGCGCGCCGCTGCGGTTCTGAATGTGAGTGCTCGCCGCGCCTGGCCCGGACGTCTCGCTACCACCGCGACCGGGCGCGGCGCGCGCGCGCTTCGGTCGCCCTCCTTGCCGGGCGACGAGATCGACGCACCCGTACGCGGCGCTTTCGCGTGCCTTCGGCCCGCCGCTTCGGTCCTGATCCACTCCTCCCGCGTTTCCTCGCGCGGCGAGCAGATTCGCCGTTGGCGAGCGGGAGTAGTGGTCGCCCCTGGAGACGGCAGCGTGCCTGCGGCCTCTTCTGCCGGCGCGTAGCGCCGCGCAACCTTGGTTGCGGCCGCAGGACGCGCTGCTCGGTGCGCTCTGCTTCACGCCGGCGGCGAACTCGCGTGCACCAGCGTCATCGTCGCGCGCGCGGCGAGCGCGCCGTCGCCGGCGAACAGCTCGGTCGCGAACATGCTGACGTCGTCGCTGCCGTGCACGCGCACGACGCGGCTGCGCAGGCGTTCGCCGACCGCGAACGCGTCGCGCAGCAGCTCGAGCTTGCGGCAGGCGATGACCATGCCGACGCGGACGCCGACGCCGCCGCAGAACGCCTCGTAGCCGAGGCACGCGGCGACCGTCTGCGCCATCAGCTCGAGCGCGAGCACGGCGTCGGCGCGGCCGTCGTGGCAGTACATCGTGTCGTCGGTGATCGTGATCGCGGCCTCGGCGGTGCCGTCGGCGCAGGCGAGCAGCTCGTCGAGCGCGAGCGCCGGCGCGGCGTGGGGCACGAGGTCCTGGACCGGCGGGAACGGCCTCATCCGTGGCACTCGAGCACGGCGCGGTAGCCGCGGCCGTTGCCGCGATCGAGCGCGACCACGCCGCTGCGGCGGGCGAGCACGGCGTCGGCGACCGCGGCGAGGCCGTACTGCGGGTTCTCGAGCAGCAGCGGACCGAAGCGGTCGCTGACCGGCAGCGGTTCCCCGGCTTCGGTCACGTGCAGCAGCGCGAGCGGGTTCGGCGCGCGATCGAGCGGCGCCAGCACCAGCGCGGTCGCCAGCATCGCCCACGGTGGCGCGTGCTGCACCAGCGTCGGCGGTGCGGGCTCGTCGCCGCACGCGACGACCGCCGGCGAGTCCTCGGTCAGCGCGAGGCCGATCGCCTCGAACAGCGCCGCGGCCGGCGTGTCGCTGTCGGCGGCGAGCGACGTCGTGATGCCACGGTTCTTGTTGGTGATCGAGATCAGCCCCGACGCGGCGTTGTGCACGCTCATCGCGAAGTCGGCGGGCGACATCGGATTGCCGGTCCGCCACAGCTCGTCGAGCAGGCCGATCATCGTCGCGGCCTCGCCGATCGACGAGCCGACGACCGCGGGGATCGTCGCGAGGTCCGCGCCGGCCTGCGCGGCGGCCTCGGCGACGGTGTCGGCGAGTGCTCTGGCCAGCGCGCTGGCGCGGCGCCGGTTGACGCGGTCCAGCGACTTGCCGAGCGGCTTCTGCGCCTCGGCGTCCGGCGCGCCGGCCGCCCACGCGGCGGCCGTGGCGAAGCCGGGCGTCCACAGGCCGATGCCGGTGATGGCGACGACCGGCGAGCTCACGGGGCCCCCACGAGCACGCTGACGTTGTTGCCGCCGAACGCGAACGAATTGCTGAGCACGCGGCGGAACGTGCCGCGCGTGACGGTCGTCGGCACGTTCAGGTCGACCTCGGGATCGCGCGGATCGGCGCCGAGCGCCGGCGGGAGCCAGCCTTCCTCGATCGCGCACGCCGAGAACGCGAACTCCAGCGCGCCGGCCGCGCCGAGCGTGTGGCCCGTGTAGCACTTCGTCGACACGACCGGCACGCGCGTCTCGAACAGCGCGCGGATCGCCTTCGCCTCGGCCGAGTCGTTGAGCTTCGTGCCGGTGCCGTGCGCGTTGATGTAGTCGATCGCGTCGGGACGCCGGCCGGCCTGGCGCAGCGCCGCGGCCATCGCCGCGCCGGCGCCCAGGCCTTCGGGGTGCGGCGCGCTGACGTGGTAGGCGTCGGACGATTCGCCGACGCCCTCGACGAGCACGCGCGCGTCGCCGTCGCGTTCGACGAGCGCGAGCGCGCCGCCCTCGCCGATGCTGATGCCGAGGCGGTCCGCGGCGAACGGCCGGCACGGCGCTCGATCGAGCGCCTGCAGCGCCTCGAAGCCCTGCAGCGTCATCGCGCACAGCGTGTCGACGCCGCCGACGATCGCCGCGTCGAGCATGCCGGTCGCCAGCAGGCGCCGCGCGGTCGCGAACGGCTTGGCGCTCGACGTGCACGCGGTCGACGCCATCCACGCCGGGCCGCGCGCGCCGGTCAGTTCACGGACGACGTGCAGCACCGCGCCGAACGTGTGCTGGCGCAGGAAGTCGTAGCGGTCGGGGAACGCGCCGGTGCGGATGAACTCGCGGTAGGCCTTCTCGGTCGAATCGGCGCCGGCGGTGCTCGTGCCGAGCAGCACGCCGATGCGCTCGGGCCGCCAGCGGGCGCGCGCACGCTGCAGCGGTTCGTCGATCTGCTGCAGCAGCTGCAGCGTCATCCGCGCGAGCCGCGTCGACCACGGCGCCAGCGCCGCCGGCAGCTCCGGCAGGTCGCCGCGCACCGCGCCGACCGCGGTCGCGAACGGCAGCTCGAACGGCGGTTCGCCGAGCCCCGTGCGGCCGGCCTGCAGCGCCGCGAGGTGCGCCGCGCGCGACGCGCCGAGCGCGCTCAGCATCGCGTAGCCGGTGACCCGCAGCGGTTGCATCGTCGCGCGCGCCATCACGATTCGCCCGCCGAGGTCCGGTTGCCGCCGCGCACGCGGTTGTCGGTGCGGCGCGCGGCCAGCAGCATGTCCTGGAACTCGTTGCCGGTGCGCCAGACGTCGCCGGCGAGCACGCTCATCACGCCGCGTCGCATCGGCTGGTCGTCGGTCGGGCTCAGGAACATCGTCTCGGCGAAGTTCGTGTGGTAGAAGCGCTCGATCATCGCCGCGAACGTGCGGTACGCGCGGTCCATGCCGGCGTCGTGGTCGGCGAGCAGATCGGGTCGCGCCTCGGTGCCTTCGGCGAGCGCCGGCGACAGGCGGTCGGCGACCGCCTCGGCGCCGCGCTGCGCGAGCGCCACGCCCGACGAGAACACCGGGTCGAGGAAGCACGCGGCGTCGCCGATCGACGTGAAGCGCGCGCCCGACGGCGCGGTGTTGCGGTAGCTGAAGTTGCCGACGACGCGCGTCGCGAGCCGCCGCGCGCCCTTGGTCAGCCGCTGCACGAGCGGCCCGGCGAGCAGGCCCGCGTCGAGCTCTTCGGGCGTCATCTTGCCGCGGCTCACCATGCCGACGCTGAGGCAGCGGTTCGGCAGCGGGATCACCCAGCCCCAGCCTTCGGGGCGCAGCATGATGCGGATGTTGTTGGTCTCCGGCCCGATCTCGGCGAGCGCCGCGTCGCCGAGACCCTCGTAGTGCGTGAACGCCGACGAGTGGCCGAAGCGCGTGTAGGGCTCGGCGGTGCCCGCGCGGCGCGCGAGCAGCCGCGACTGGCCCGACGCGTCGATCAGGTAGCGGCCGCGGAAGGTGCCGTTGCGCGTCGTCACGAACGCGCGATCGTCGGCGACGCCGGCGTCGGTCACCGTCTCGCCGTGGCGGACATCGGCGCCGAGCTCGCGCGCGCGGTCGCGCAGCAGCGTGTCGAAGCGCGCGCGGTCGACGTGCCACGCATGGCGCGCGCAGCCCGGCAGCGACTCGCGGAACACGAACACGCCGCGCCGCCCCGACGCCTCGCAGACGAACTCCGCGCCGCTCTTGTACACGAACGTGTCCTTGCCGGTCGGCACGCCGAGCCGTTCGAGCACCGGCAGGCCCGCGGGCAGCAGCGACTCGCCGATCCGGAAGCGCGGGAACTCCTCCTTCTCGAGCACGAGCACCGAGTGGCCCGCCTTCGCCAGCAGGCCGGCCGCCGTAGCACCGCCGGGGCCGGCGCCGACGATCAGTACGTCCCAGATGCGTTCGCCGCGCGCGTGGTCGCTCACTTGAAGCCTCCGTCGATGCCGATCACCTGGCCGGTGATGTAGCCGGCCTCCTCCGAGGCGAGGAACGCGACCAGCGCCGCGACCTCCTCGGGCTTGCCGACGCGGCGCATCGGGATCTGGTCGAAGACGAACTCCGGCACGCCGGCGATCATCTCGGTCTCGATCAGGCCCGGCGCGACCGCGTTGACCGTGATGTTGCGCTTCGCCAGTTCGATCGCGAGCGTGTAGGTCGCGCCGAGGATGCCGGCCTTGGCCGCCGCGTAGTTGGCCTGGCCGCGGTTGCCGCGCAGCGCCGAGATCGACGACAGATTGACGATCCGGCCCCACTTCTTCTGCACCATCGGCATCACCAGCGGGTGCGTGACGTGGAAGAAGCCGTCGAGCGAGGTGCGCAGCACCTTGTGCCACTGCTCCTCGGTCATCGCCGGGAACGCCGCGTCGGCCGTGACGCCGGCGTTGTTGACCAGCACCGCGATCGGCCGCGGATCCTGCAGCAGCTCGGCGATCGCCTTGCCGGTCGCCTCGCCGTCGGCGACGTCGAACCGCGCCGCGCGCGCCTCGCCACCGGCCGCTTCGATCGCGGCGACGACCTGGGCCGCGCCTGCCTCGTCGCTGCGGTAATTGACGATCACCGGATGGCCGGCGGCCGCGAGTCGTTTGGCGATCGCGGCGCCGATGCCGCGGCTGGCGCCGGTCACGAGCGCGCGACGGGAGGAATGGGCGCCGGTCATGTGGGGACGATCATTCTGCGCACGCGCCGGGAAGGAAGCAACGCGGCGCCCCCGGCAACCGTTGTTGCACGCCTGTGATTCCTCGTCAAACTTCCCGCATGGCCAACAAGCAGTTCCGTTTCGCCGTTCCGCTGATGCTCCTCGCCCTCGGCGTCTCCGCCTGCAAGTCGGTGCCGCAGCCCGACCAGGTCTCGACCGCCGGCCTGCGCATCGACGTCCTGAAGCTGAAGAACAACAGCAAGCGCCAGCGCCTCGATGTCCGCACCAAGATCTGGAACGACCACGACCAGCGCATCACGTTCAAGACCGAGAACGTGCGCATGCTGTGTGGCGGCCGTGAGGTCGCGGCCAAGCCGTCGCTGACCAGCGATCGCTCGCCGGACGTCGGGCCGCACAGCAACAAGGAATTCGGCTGGGTGTTCGAGACCGGCGAGGAGATGGGCGAAGGCAGCTACGAGATCGAGATCCGCGACATCATGCTGGGCGACCTGCCGCTCGGCGACACCGCGCGCTACGCGGTGAACGTCGGTCGCTGATCGCCCTCAGTGATCCGCTGACGCCGTCAGTCCTCCGCTGACGCCGTCAGTGCGCCGCCTCAGTGGCTCGCCGCCGCCGGCAGCTGCGCGGTGAAGCCCAGCTGGGCGGCCAGCAGCGCCAGATCGTTGCCGGTCGCCGGGATGCACGGCAGCAGCCGATCCTTGGCTGCGGCGAGCCACGGGTCCGTGTCCGGGCCGGCGTGCAGAAGCGGATCGATGCCGAGCAGGCCGCGCCACTCCGCCCGACGGGTGGCGTGGAATGCGTCCAGCTCGGCGAGACCGCGGTTGCCGTGCAGCGCGGTCGCGAGCAGCGCGGCGAGCTCCGCACCTTCGCGCAGGCCGACGTTCATGCTGTGGATGCCGACCGGGCCGGTCAGGTGGGCGGCGTCGCCGAGCAGGGCGATGCGGCCCGAACGATGCCGCGAGCCGCCGCTCGAAGTGCACCCGCTTGCACCACCGGATGCCGGCGATCGTGCCGCGGAACCACGGCGCGCGTTCGGCGAGCAGTTCGCCGAGGCGACGTTCGTCGAGACCCGGCTCGCGGTCCGTCCAGGCCTGGATCAGATCGCGCTCCTTGCGTCGTTCTTCTGGGGCGATGGCGACCGGCACCTCGAAGCTCCAACGGCAGTAGCCGTCCGGCAAC
>CAYMRG010000080.1:2815-13406 GCA_964392555.1 uncultured candidatus Brocadiaceae bacterium | reverse complement strand
GCGACCGATCACGCGTTCGACCATGCGCGCGTGCCGCTGGCGGAACGCTAGCATCGCCTGCTCGCACTCGATCAGGCCGTCGATGACCTGGCCGGGCCAGCTCAGCAGCGGCAGCTCGCGGTTGCTGTCGACGAACAGGATCGCGGCGCGCAGGCGACGCACCTCGCGGCGGCGTTCGGCCGGCACGTCGTCGGCGCGCAGGTGGCGGCGGGCGCCTTGCAGCTGGCCCTCGTAGCGGGCGCGGAGCCGCTCCTCGTCGGCCGGCGTCATCGCCTGGATGCGGATCGCATACAGCAGGGCGCGGCGGTAGAGCTCTTCGTGGCCGGCGAGGTAGCTGGTGACGAACGACTCGACCTTCTCGTCGTCGCCGGCGTCGCCGGGCGAGCTGCCGTGGATCGGCGTGCGCAGCAGCCAGGCCTCGACCGCCTGTTTCAAGGTCGGCAGGTCCTGCTGGCGGCGTTGCACACGCCGCAGCGCCGGCGACGGCGAGCCATCGTGGCTCTTCAGCGCATCGACGTAGCTGCCTTCGTTGCCGAGCGGGATGCGGTCCCGGTCGTCGAGACCCAGCAGGATCTCGATCTCGCGCATCTGCGCCGATTGGAAGCCGCTCGCCGGGTTCAGCTTGTCGCGGAACATCAGGTAGTCCTGCGTCCGCATCGTCTCCATCAGCCGGAAGTGCTGCGCGGCCAGCTCGAAGCACAGCGTGACGCGGCGCAGGCTCTGCACGGCGCCGGCCAGCGCGTCCTCGGGCACGCGGCTCCGCGCGAACAGGTTGCGCGCCGTCGCGAGTTCGCGCAGCACGACCTTGAACCACAGCTCGTCGACCTGGTGGACGACGATGAAGCGCACCTCGTCGTCGGTCAGCTCGGCGTCGCTGGCGGCCGTGCCGCCCAGCAGCGCCAGCAGCTCCTCGACGCGGATGTAGTCCCAGTAGCTGGTGGGGCGCGGGGGCTTCGGTTCCATGCCGGCTAGGGTAGGCACGCCCCGGCGCGAAGCCAGAGCGGTGGCCGCGGCTACGGATTGTGGCCCGGCTGCGCACCAGCGAGGCAGGTGTCTGAGCCGGGTCGCCCCTGCGGGGCGAGCTGGCCGAAGTTGACGTCGCCCGGGTTTGAATGCGCTATTCACCGCGGTTGAAGAGCCCCGCGTAGCGGCGTCGGGAAGATGCTGAGCCGGGTCGCCCCTGCGGGGCGAGCTGGCTCACCGCTTCGACAGGTTGAAGTTCACCGTGTAGGTGTCGGCGCCGGGCTGGATCGTGATGACCTGCTCGGTCTCCTTCATGTCCATCAGCGCGTCGAACGGGCTGGTCGTCGACTGGCGGCTCGCGGTCACCTTGTAGGTGCCGGGCGGGACGCGCTTCAGCAGCTGGAAGGAACCGTCGCCGGCGCTGACGGCCCAGGCCGAGAACAGCGCATTGGCGTTGGCGCGGGCCGCCGCCGCACCGGCGAGCGCACCCGCCGCGCCGTTCGCCGCGGCCGGGTCGGGCGGGTTGGACAGCGTGACCTTGATCTGACCGGCCGGTTGACCGGCGACCGACGTGATGCCGGTGACCAGTGTGCCTCGCGCCAGCTGGATGACGCCGGCGTCGTGGATCTGCCCCTGCGTCTCGAGCTTGATGTCGACCGCCTTGGCTTCGCAGAACGCCGGATGCGCGACGCGGACCATGTAGTCGGCGTAGGCGAGCTTGGTCAGGCGGAAGCGCCCCTGCGCATCGGTCTCGGTCGCCATGACCGAGTGCTTCTCCGGCATCATGCCGCGGAAGATGTCGAGCAGCGGCGTGTCGGCCGCGGCGCCGGCGTTGAGGTCGGTCGTGACCTTGGCGCCCGCCACCGGCTTGCCGGTGTCGTCGACGACGGTGCCCTGGATGATCGCGCCCAGGGTCATCGTCATGACGACCTCGGCGGGGTCGCCGCCCTCGACGACCGTGAACGGCTCGGACAGCGTCTTCGCGTGGTCGCGGTCGGTGACCTGGAAGCGGAATTCGCCGCTCGGCAGGCCCTGGATCAGCGCCCACTCGCCCTTGAACTCCGCCGGGTAGTCGCGCTTCGTCACGTCGCGGTCGGCGAACTCCATGACGTTGCCGATGCCGAGCGGGTTGTTGGCGAAGTAGCGCTTCAGGCTGACGCGGTAGTCCTTGATCGGCCGACCGTTCGCGGCCAGCACGCGCAGCTTCGCGAAAGCCCGCTGGCTCATCACGATCTTGACCGCCAGGTCGCCGGTCATCACGACCGGGGTCTTGGTCGGCGCGAACTGGGTCGAGGTCGTCTCGAGCGTGTAGGGACCGCTGCGCAGGCTCTCGAACTGGAAGCGGCCGTCGCTGCCGGAGATCGCGGTCGCCGCCTGCGGCGTCTTCGCGCTGATCGCGGTCGCGGCGATCGCGGCGCCGGCGACCGGCTTGCCTTCGCCATCGACGACGATGCCGCCGATGGGCTGGCCGGCGACCAGCGCGAGCGAATACTCGTTGACGACGTCCGGCTTGACCTGCTGGTTGATCAGCGTGCCGGTCGCGTAGCCGGTCGCCTCGACGGTCAGGTTGATCAGGCCCTGGCGCGGCGCATTGGCGAACCGGAAGTTGCCGCCGGCATCGGTCCGCGTCGCTGCGCCGCGCTCGTGACCCGGCGTGGCGACCATCGCGTGCGATTGCGTGCTGTCGGCCAGGTACACCGTGGCTTCGCCGACCGGTGCCTGCGTCGCCTCATCGATCACGCGCCCCTGCACGATCGCGCCGGCGTCGAGCGTGATGCGCCCGGCGTCGTACCACTCCTCGGCGCGGATGCGCAGCGGCATGTTCTTCTCGGGGTATTCCTCGCTGACGATGCGCAGGTCGTAGGTCTTGCCGGACTCGTTGACGCCGAGCGCGAACGAGCCGTCCTTGTCGGTCTGCGCGGTCGCCAGCGCCGCGCTGACCTTGCCCATGCGGCGGTCGAGGAACACCTTGAACGGATCGCTCTGCGAACTCTCGAGCAGCATCACCGGCACGCCGGCGCCCGGCGAACCGTTGGGCAGCACGACGACGCCCCGCACGCCTTGCGGCGCGCGATCGTTCGCGGCGTGCGATCCCGGTCCGGCCGCGACGCGCTCCGGTTCCTGGACGGTGGGCGTCTGCGTCACGACCGTCGGCCCGGGGCCGGGGTCTCGCGTCGGCTCCTGGGTCGCCTGGATCGGCGTGTCCGGCGTCGTCGGCTTGGGCGCCGGCGAACCGTTCAGCAGGTAGTAGGTGGCGCCGCCGGCGAGGGCGGCGACCAACAGGAAGGGGACGGCGATCTTGGCGGCGTTGGACACGGCAGTCAGCGTTCGGGGATATCGAGGTCCTGTTCGACGAGCGGTCGGCCGGCGGACACCGTGATGGTGACGACCGAGCGCTGCAATTGCTGCAATTGGCGGAAGACCTGCGCCTCGGGCTCGACGGCATCGATGCGCGCCGCGCGCAGCTCGTAGATCCCGGGGGGGATCCGGCGGCTGAAGCGGAAGCGCCCGTCGGCGTCGCTGGTGGTCTCCATGCGGAGCCCTTGGACGGGCACCCCCAGCGGATCCTTCGCCGAATTCAGCACCACCTTGAACTGGCCCCGGGACTGGCCGGCGAACGAGGCGCGACCGGCGACGATGGCCCCCTTGGCAAGGCGCAGGGCCGGCACGGTGACGGTCTGGGGCGTGGCCAGTTCGAGGCCGCGCTGGGTCGTCGGGCAGAGGTCGGGGTGCTCGGCCACCAGCTGGTAGGTCGCCAGCGAGAGCCGCGTGACGGTGAAGGAACCGTCGGCCGCCGTGGTGACGGTGCGTTCGGTCGCCGCCAGGGCCACGGCCGGACCCAGCATGCGGTAGACCGGGTTGGCGGGATCGGCGCCGTCGGCCTGCGCCGTGACCAGCGCGCCGGCGACCGGCCGACCGTCCTCGTCGAGCACGCGACCGGTCAGGGTCGCGCCGAGGGTCAGCGCGACCTCGACCACGACCGGCTCGGCGGCCGCGCCGGGCGTGATGTCGAACCGCGCCGATCGCGACTTCGCATAGCCGTCGGCGACCACCTGCAGCTGGAACGTGCCGGCCGGCAGGTCCTCGACGAGGACGCGATCGGACGGCGGGTCGAGGTCGACGAGGCGTTCGGGCACATCCGGCACCAGGCCGAGCTGGTCGGGCGCGGCGCCGACGATGCGGCGCACGGCCAGGGTGTAGCGCCGGAGGACCTCGCCAGTCGGTGCCACGACCCGGGCGAGGACGCGCCCGCGCGGCACCAGCTGCACCTGCACGTCGCGCCGCCCGGCGGTCACCTCGGCGACGTCGGCGTCGCAGAAGCCGCGCGCGCGGACCCGCAGCCGGAAGGTGCCGGTGCGCATGCCGAGCACTTCGAAGCGCCCGTCGCCATCGCTCTGGCCGGTCAGCGGATCGCTGCGGCCGTTGCTCGCCCACGCTTCGACGCGCGCCCCGGCCACCGGCGCGCCGGCCGCATCGACCAGCTGGCCGGCGATCGCCAGGCCGGGCGGCAGCGCGAAATCGACCGTGGTCGGGTGCTCGCTCGACAGCGTCAGGTTGGTCTTGGTCACGCGCGCGAAGCCGGGAGCGACCGCGGCGATGCGGACGACGCCGCGGCACGGCGCCTGGCGCAGCTCGTAGACGCCGGTCGCGTCGACGGCCACGGCCAGGCCGCGTTCGTAGCCCGGCAGCGACCGCAGCGCGAGGTCGGCGAACGCGGCGCCGAACTCGAGCGTGACGACCGCCTGCGGCACCGCGACCGGCTGGCCTTCGACCGTGACCCGACCGCGCACGATCGCCCCGGCCGTCATCGTCACCGTGCCGACGTCGTGCCACTGCCCGGGCAGGATGCGCAGGTCGCCGACGCGCGACAGCGCGAGCTGCGGTGCCTGCAGGTACAGCTCGTAGACGCGATCCTCGGCGTAGCCCAGGCCGACGGCGAACGTCCCGTCGGCCGCCGAACGGGCGCTCGCCACCGGGCCCATCGGCAGCTGGTGCTGCAGCCAGGCAGGCAGCGCCAGCGGATCGTTGGCGGCGCTCGCCAGCAGGTGCACCTGCACGTCGCCGAGCGGTTGCCCGCGGTCGTCGACGACGTGGCCGCGCAGGCCCTGCGCCGGGCCGTCGCCGGCGCGCGGCAGGCCGTTCGGGAGCACGCGCTCGGGCGCGTCGGGCGGCGTGGCGACCACGGGCCGCGGCGCGACCGGTTCGCCGCCGGCGGTGGCGGCGGGCGCGGGCGGCCTGTTCGCGCCGACCGGCTCCGGATCGCGCGACGGCCACAGCAGGTAGATCGCGGCGGCGGCGACGGCGAAGCCGAGAACGAAGCGGACCCAGCGCGTCATCGCGTGCGACCGGCGGTTTGCGACCACGGCTGCGAGGCAGGGCTGGGCGTCGGCGCGCGCATGGTGGGGCGGGGCGAGGATCGTGCAGGGGCAGGCGAAAACTCGCCAGCGAAAGACGCACCGGCCGCGAATTCCTTCCGCGCTCACGCGGTGGGGTGGCCCCGCCCGGCGTGGCGTCGCGCGGACCGAGCGCCGCGGCTACCGCGGCAGAGGCAAGGCACTTCGGACGTCACCGCTCGACCGCATGGGGATCTTGGCGGTTGTGCACGCCGAGATTTCACCCAGGTTTGCCAGGCAAAAGCCTGACCGCCCCGCGAACCGGGCTGCGTAGGGGCGCCGAAAATGCGAATGCACATGTCGCTGTCTGCGGTGATCGCCGCAACGTCCCTTGCCATCGCCCAGACGCCGCGGCCACCGATCGAAGCGTTCGGCTCTGGCTGCGGTGGGCAAGGGCAGCCGGCCAGCATCGAGTCGACCTCGCTGTGGCCGGGCCAACTGGCCACCCTCCACTTCCACGACCTGCCCGCCAACCGCGCGGCGTCGCTGCTGCTCGGCGGCAGCAACACCCAATGGGGCGGGCTGTCGCTGCCGGTGCCGCTGGCCGGCATCGGCATGCCGGGGTGCCAGCTCCTGGTCGCCGTCGACAACTTTCTGGTGTTCGCGACTGGCAACGGGTCGCCGACGTTCACCTTCCCGGTGCCGCTCGATCCGGGGCTCGCCGCGCAGGACATCTACATGCAGGTCCTGCACGAGCAGCCCGGCCTCAACGCGATGGGCCTGGCGACCTCGATCGGTCTGCGCGCGCGCGTTTCACCGCTGCCGACGCCGACCCAGGCGGTGACGTCGATCACGCAGTTCGGCATCACGTTCCAGTTCGCGCAGCCGGTCCAGGCCGGGCAGTTCGTCAACGGCGATTGGTTCGTGATCGGTCCGGTGACCGTCGTCGACATGCTGCCGCAGTCGATCGACTACAGCGGCCGCGTCATCAACGGCGCGATGGTCAACCCCGACCCGTCGACCCGCGAACAGGGCTACGACGGCAACATGTACCTGCCGGGCAACGAGTACCTCTACATCCCGGCGAAGAACGTCGCCTGGGGCCTCGATGCCGCGCATCCGCTGGTGTTGCACCCGAACGACTCGCTGGTCAAGACGATCAGCAACCTGAACCCGAACGTCATCCCGGATCTCGAGACGTGCTCGGTCCTGACGTGCCTCGCGGCGCCACCGCCGTTCGGTTCGTTCCGGCCGCCGTACGCCGGCACCGACCACCAGGTGCGCTTCGACGTCCAGATGCTCGATTACTCGGCGCTCGCCTCGCTGGTGCCGGCCCCGGGCATGCCGAACGTCGCGGCGCAGACCGCGAAGTTCGAGCGGCCGTGGCTCGACCACTGCCCCGGCTGGCCCAGCCGCTACATGCACCCGGCGCTCAACATGCCGGACTACGGCCGCGACTTCACGTCGCTCTACAACGAGGCGGCGCTGCTGTGCAACGTCACGATCACGCCGCAGGAGCGCCAGCTGCTGGTCATGCGCCTCGTGCAGATCGGCATCGACTTCTGGGGCAACGTCAAGAACGGCTGCTACTGGGAAGGTGTCGGCGGCCAGAACTCGGGCCGCAAGCTGCCGATCCTGTTCGCCGGCGCGCTGCTGCGCGACGCCGAGATGCTCGGTGTCGGCAGCCTGGTCTCGCAGCGATTCCTGAACGGCACCTACACGATCCACTTCGGTGAGGACGGGCAGACGTTCTACGTCCAACAGACGGCGCCGGGCGTGCTCAACTGGGGCTACGGCAACTACACGCAGGCCGACGTCGGCGTGCCCGAGTTCGGCTTCTCGCACGTGCACTGGCCGGCCAGCGACCACCAGGGCTGGTTCGACGACTCGTACCGCCGCTGCTGCACCGCGAACGCCTGGATCGGCGGCGTGCTGTGCGCCCGCATCATGGGCCTGGTCGACGAGTGGAACCACCCGCCGCTGTTCGACTACATGGACCGCTACGTGACCGTCGAGACGACCGGCTGGACGAAGGCCTGGTCGACCTGGTGCGGCAGCATGTGGGACCAGTATCGGCAGTTCTACTAGGCTGCTTGGGGCGTACGGAGGGGGTCGGCCCGCCTCGGTTGGAGCTGACGCCGCTGCGCGGCGCAGCTCAACGGCGATGACGGTTGCGCCGGGGTTGGCCGGGGGGCAACCGTGGGCTGGCGGGTGGTTGGTGGCGCGGCGGGGCGAGCGGGGGCGATCGCGCGGTAGGGAGCTGACGCCGCTGCGCGGCGCAGCTCGGCGGCGAGGACGGCTGCGCCGGGGTTGGATCAGCGGCGGTGCAGCGGCCGCGCGCGATCCCGAAGCAACTGGGTCTCTCCGAGCGCGCCGATTTCGTCGTCCTGCAAGGAAGGCGACCCGAAGCGCGCGGAGGCGGGGCCTTCGCCCCGCCGAGCACGCTTCGGGCTCGCCTGACGCCGCAGGACGGCGAAAGCGGCGCGCTCGGTGGTGGTGGTGGGAGGTGGGGGCTAGTCTGGTCTCCGTGCCCCCGCGGGCGCTGTCGCCCATGCGCCGCGTGCTCTACTTCCTCGCCTTCGCCCTTGCCGGTTACGTGCTGCTCGCCCTGGTCATCTGGTGGCGGCAGGACGACTTCGTCTTTCCGGGGCGAGGGCTGGGTGTGCGTGCGGTCGATGTGGCCGGGGTGGTGACCGGATCGCTGGCGGGCGGCGACGGGGCGACGTTCCGTACGGTGCGCGCGCCGGCGCGGTCGCCGCTGGCGGTGGTCGTGTTCTTCGTCGGCAACGGCGAAGACCTGTGCAGCGCCGCACGCCGGGCGGCCGACCTCGCCGAGTACGGCGTCACGGTGTGGTCGTGCGAGTATCCCGGTTACGGCGCCAGCACCGGGGCGCCCGGCGTCGCGTCGCTGTTCGCCGCGGCGGACGCGTTGGCTGCGCGCGCCGGCAGCGAAGCGGCCGAACTCGGCGTGCCGCTGGTGGTCGCCGGAGCGTCGCTCGGCACCTTCTGTGCGATCCACGTCGCGGCCGCCGGCCACGCGGCGCGCTGCCTGCTGTTCGCGCCGCCGACGACCATGGCGGCGGCGGCGGCACGCGCGTTCTGGTGGCTGCCGGTGCGGCTGCTGCTGCGGCACCGGTTCGACAACCTCGCGGTGGCGCCGGCGGTGCGCTGCCCGGTGCTGGTGGTGCACGGCGACGCCGACCAGGTCGTGCCGCTGGCGCTCGGCCAGCAGCTGCGTGCCGTGTTGGGCGGACCAGCCGAACTGCTCGTCGTGCCCGGTGGTGGCCACAACGACGTGCCGCTCGGGCCGCGCGGCCCGGTGGCGGGGCGCGTCGGCCCGTTCCTGCGGGGGGACTGAATGTTCGTGCCGGGCTCGCGACGCCTGGACCGCCTGGCGCTGTTCGCGGCGCTCGCCACCGCCGTGGTCGGTCTGTGGTTCGGCTTGACGCTGCGGCCGGACGAGACCAACCGGCTGCGCGACGATGCCTTCTACGAGTTCGCCTGGGCGGCGAACGTCGCCGCCGGCCGTGGGCCATGCGTCAGCGACGGCGTCACGACCAGCGGCGTGCAGCTCCTGTGGTCGCTGCTGCTGGTGCCGGTCGCCGCGCTCGGCGGCGCCGCGGCGCTGCCGCTGGTCGCGCCGTGGCTCGGCCTGCTGCTGCACGTCGCGGCCGCGGTCGCGTGGGCGCGCGGCGTCCGCGATCGCCTGGTCGGCGCCTGCGTCGCGTTGTGCTGGCTCGGCAACCCGCTGCTCGTGCGCGAGAGCCAGAACGGTCAGGAGACCGCGCTCGCCTGCCTGCTGGCGACGTTGCTGTGGCTGCAGCGCCGCGCCGGTCTGGGCACCTTCGCCGTGCTCGGCGTGCTCGCGTGCCTCGCGCGCAGCGACCTGTGGCTGGCCGTCGCGACGCTCGCGGTGTGGCGGCACGGGTTCACCTGGCGCGCGGCGGTCGCGCCGCTCGCGGCCATCACCGTGACCACCGCGCTGAACCTGTGGCTCGGCGGCGGCGTGCTGGCCGACTCGGCGCTGCCGATGGCCTGGCTCTGGCACCACAACCACGCCGCGCTGGTCGCCGAGGGCGGCGCGTCGGCGCGGTGGTGGTGGTACCTGCGCCCGGTGCTGCTCGGTGGGCCCTGGTCGCTGGCCTCGGCGATGGGTATCGGCGTGCTGGTGTTCCTGCTGGCGCGACCCTGGCTGCCGCCGAGCTGGCGCGCGCTGCCGGCGCTGGGCGTCGGCGTCGCGTCGGCGCTCGGCGCTCGGGATCTCGCGGCACCCGGGTGGGCCGCGCTGCTGCTGGCGCTGCAGCCGGCGGACGGTGCCCGGCGCACGCCGCGCGCGCTGCTGGCGCTCACCCTCGGCCTCGGCGGCATCCTCGTGCTGCACTGGGCGGTGCGCTGGTACCCGCGCGACTACTACGCGGCGCCGCTGGTGGTCGCCGCGACCGCGGCGATCGTGCGGGTCGGTCGGGTGCGGGCGTTGCTGGTGGTGTTCGCGCTCGCCCAATGGACCGACCTGCGCCGCACGCCGCCGGAGCCGTTGCGCGGCCAGCAGGAGATGACGATGGCGGGCCGCTTCCTCGGCGAGGTGCTGCCGAACGGCGAACGCGTCGGCTGCTTCAATTCGGGGCTGGTGACGTTCCACGCCGACGTGCTGGCCGGCACGGCGCGCCGCGGCGTCGTCAACCTCGACGGCGTCGTCGACGCGCGCGCGTTCGCCGCGCTGCGCGCGTGGCGGCTCGGCGCGTGGCTCGACGACCAGCGGATCCGCTTCGTCGTCGACAACCCGGTGCAGTTCTCGCACGATCTGCAGCTCGACCACGCCTGCGGCCGGTGGTTCGCGCCGGACTTCGCGGCCGAACGCGACCTGGTCGAGGTCGCGCGCTTCGACGTCCCGGGCATCGGCCACGGCCGCGGCGGCGCCGACGACTTCCGCCTCTACTGGCGCCGCGGGCGCGGCGCGCCGCCGGAACGGCCCGCCGTCGCCAAGGACCTCGGCCGCGCGCCGCGCGGTGGTCGCTACGTGCTGTGGCCGGCGACGCCCGGCGCCGCGCTCGAGGTCGAACAGCCGTCGGGCGAACGGCGCACGCTGGTCCGCGCCGAGGTCGCGACGAGCTGGCTGCTGGCCGTGCCTGCAACCGACCTTGGCACCGGGCGGTTGTTCGAAGCCGGCGCGACCGCGCCGATCTTGGTGCTGGCGAAGTTGTGAGCGGCGCGCCGGCGCGCTCCAATGCGATCCCCCCGCTTCCCTCGCCTCCGATGACCCGGATCACCCTCAACGAGCAGTTCTTCCGCGATCA
>CAYMRG010000080.1:0-2805 GCA_964392555.1 uncultured candidatus Brocadiaceae bacterium | reverse complement strand
GACCGTCCTCAACCGCTTCTCGCTCGCCGGCCGCATGCTGGCCAGCGAGATCATGCGCGCGGGCTTCGTCGGCAAGCTCGGTTACACCGGCACGACCAACGTCCAGGACGAGAACGTCCGCGCGCTCGACGTGATCAGCAACGAGACCATCATCCAGGTCTTCGACTCGATCCCGATGGTGTGCGGCATCGCCAGCGAGGAGATGGAGGACGTCTACCTGCCACCCGGCGGCGAGGACGGCAAGTACGTGATCTCCTGCGACCCGCTCGACGGCAGTGGCAACGTCGACGTCGCCGGCCAGATGGGCACGATCTTCGGCATCTACCGGCGCGTCACGACGGGCGGCAAGCCGACGATGGCGGACTTCCTGCAGCCGGGCCGCAACCTGGTCGCGGCCGGCTACATCCTCTACGGGCCGTGCACGATGATGGTCTACACGGCCGGCGGCCCGGTGAACGGCTTCACGCTCGATCGCTCGATCGGCACGTTCTTCCTGACGCACCCGGACCTCAGGATCCCCGAGGGCGAAGGCTCCTACTCGGTCAACGAGGCCAACGAGGGCAAGTGGGACAAGCCGACGCAGGAGATGGTGCGCACGTTCCGCACGCAGAGGACCGACTGCGGCAAGCGCAGCGCGCGCTACGCCGGCGCGCTGGTCGGCGACTTCCACCGCACGTTGCTGAAGGGCGGCATCTACATGTATCCGGGTGAGGAGAAGAAGCCCGAAGGCAAGCTGCGGCTGCTCTACGAGAACGCGCCGCTGGCGTTCGTCTGCGAGCAGGCCGGTGGCGCGGCGACCGATGGGCGCCAGCGCATCCTCGACATCACGCCGCAGAAGCTGCACCAGCGGACGCCGCTCTACCTCGGCAGCAAGGGCGATGTCGACGAGGCGGGCCGCCGTCTCGGCGCGCGTTAGGAGGTGGGCGCGATGGGGGACGCCGAGCTGCAGATCCGGGTGCGCTGTTTCGCCGCGGTCCGCGAGGTGCTGGGCCGCGACGAACTCGCGGTCGCGGTCGCGCCGGGCACGACCGTCGACGGGCTGCGCGCGCAGCTGGTCGCCGCGAACCCGGGGCTGGCGCGCGTGCCGCTGGCGTTCGCCGTCAACCGCGACTATGCGCGCGGCGACACCGCGCTGCGCGACGGCGACGAAGTGGCGTTCATCCCGCCGATCAGCGGCGGCTCGGGTGCGCGCGACCTCTACCGCTTCGACCTCACCGAGGGGCCGATCGACGGCGGCCTGCTCGAGGCCGAGTGCCGGACCGATCAGGACGGCGCGGTGGTGACGTTCCGCGGCACGACGCGCGACCACAACGAGGGTGCGGCGGTCGTCTCGCTGCGCTACGAGGTCTATCCGGAGATGGCGCAGAAGGTCATGTGCGCGCTGTTCGAGGAGGCGATCAAGCGCTTCCCGATCACGCGCGCGCGGGTCGCGCACCGGCTCGGCGAGGTGCCGGTCGGCGAGGCGTCGGTCGTGGTCGTCGTCGCATCGCCGCACCGCGGCCCGGCGTTCGAGGCGTGCCGTTTCCTGATCGACCGGTTGAAGAACGAGGTGCCGATCTGGAAGCGCGAGCAGCTGCGCGACGGCGACGCGGTGCGCTGGGTCGGTGACCTGCCGCGGTCCGACGGGGCGACCGAGTAGAGTTCGCGCGGTTGGGCCGCGCGGCGGTGGTGCACCGACTGGCGCGTCGCTACAACCAGCGCAGCATGAAGATCCGCAGCGTTTCGGTCGCGGCCGCCAGCCGCGGCGACCTCGTGTTCGTTCTCGCCGCCGACGGCGCCGCCGCCGATGGCGGCCCGGCCCTGAAGGACGCGCTCGCGGCCGCCAAGGCCACCGGCGACCTCAAGACCTCGTTCCGCGCCGCCGCGATCTTCCACCAGGCCAAGAAGTCTCCCTGCCACCGGCTCGGCGTGGTCGGGCTCGGCAAGACCGGCGACCTGTCGAGCGAACGGCTGCGCCGCGCCGCCGCGGTCGCGCAGGCGCAGGCGGCCGAGGTCGGCGTCGACACGTTCGGCCTGGTCGTCGCGGCGGCCGCGCTCGGCAAGCTCGATCCGTTCGCCGCCGGCCAGGCGCTCGCCGAAGGCCTCGTGCTCGGCGCCTATCGCTACGCGCCGCCGCGCAAGGACAAGCCGAAGCCCGCCAAGCCCGAGGCCTGCCAGCTCGCGGTGGTCGGCGCCGGCAAGCAGGCCGAGGCCGCGTTCGCGCGCGGCGTCGCGCAGGGCCTGGTCGCCGCCGCGGCGACGGTGTTCGCTCGCGACCTCGAGAACCTGCCGTCGAACCTGTGCACGCCGACCTACCTCGCGCGCATGGCCAAGGGCCTCGCCGGCCCGCGCTTGCGCGTCAAGGTGCTCGACAAGCCGGCGATGCAGCGCCTCGGCATGAACGCGCTGCTCGGCGTCGCGCGCGGCAGCGCCGAGCCGCCGAAGTTCCTGGTGCTCGAGTACCGCGTGCCCGGCGCCAAGGGCAACGTCTGCGTCGTCGGCAAGGGCCTGACGTTCGACACCGGCGGCATCAGCATCAAGCCGGCCGGCAAGATGGACGAGATGCGCTACGACATGTGCGGCGCCGGTGCGGTGCTCGGCCTGTTCCATGCGCTTCGCCACGGCGGCCTCGGCGCCCACAAGCTGAAGCACAACGTGATCGGCCTGATCGCCGCGACCGAGAACGCGATCGGTCCGAGCGCGCAGAAGCCGGGCGACGTCGTCCGCGCGATGGACGGCCACACGATCGAGGTTCTCAACACCGACGCCGAGGGCCGCCTCGTCCTCGCCGACGCGATCTGCTACGCGAAGAAGTTCTACGCGCCG
>CAYMRG010000079.1:8538-13533 GCA_964392555.1 uncultured candidatus Brocadiaceae bacterium | reverse complement strand
CCGAGCACGCTTCGGGGAAGCCCGACGCCGCAGGACGGCGAAAGCGGCGCGCTCGCCCCTGCCCACTCGGACGGCCCGGCGTGCGCACAAGGGGACAGCAATCGGCGCGCCGCCCGCGGGTTCCCCCGATGGCGACCCCTCGCCACCACGCACCATGATCCACGAACTCAGCGGCGATCTCCTGCTCTCCCAGGCCGACCTGATCGCGCACGGCATCGCGCCGCACGACGACTTCAAGAACGGTCTCGCGCTCGCTCTGCGCGAAGCGTTCCCGGCGATGTACAAGGACTTCCGGCACCACTGCAAGCTCGACAACCCCAAGCCCGGCTCGGTGTGGCTGTGGCAGGGCGTCGACCAGCAGGGCAGGACGCGCCGAATCGCCGCGCTGTTCACGCAGGATCCGCCGGCCCACGCCGGCGGTCACCCCGGCCCGGCGCACACGGAGCACGTCAACCACGCGCTGCACGAGCTGCGCAAGCTGCTCGAGAAGGAGCACCTGCGTTCGGTCGCGCTGCCGCGCCTCGCCACCGGCGTCGGCGGCCTCGACTGGCAGCACGTCGAACCACTGCTGCGCGCGCAGCTCGCGACGCTGCCGATCGCGGTCTACGTCTACACGACCTACCAGAAGGGCGTGGCGGCGAAGGAGCCGCGCGCCGCGGGCGCCGCGCAATGACGTGCCGCGGCGCGACCGGTCACAGGTAGGGCTGCAGCGCGGCCTTCATCTCCTGCTCTTCACGGTCCGGCGTGAACTCGGTGTAGCCGCGGCGCAGGTACTCCGCGAGGTAGGCGCGCAGCTCGGCGCGCGTGTAGGCGCCGCCGTTGTCGCCGAACTTGGTGACGAACGGCGTGAAGTGCGGATACAGCGCGGCCGCGCCCTGCTTGCCCCACCAGTCGCCGTGCAACGTCGTGCGGCAGAAGTTGCCGATCAGGATGTCGTCGAACGCGCGCCATTCGACGGCCGAGAGCAGCGACTGCCGCGGCGTGTGGAACGTGATGCCGCGCCGGTGCGCGCGGTCGATGTCGACGACGTGGTCCTTGTCGCCGACGCGGAAGTTGACGTAGCCGAGCCACGACCTCAGGTGCTCGACGCGGTGCAGGTAGTCGCGCAGCACCTGCACGTCCTTCGCCTCGAGCGGCGTCGTCCAGTCGTCGCCGAACTTCTCGGGCGGCTCGAGCGGCTGGTCGTTGGCCGGCGGCGCGATCTTCTCGTAGCTGCCGGTGTGCAGGTCGAGCTGCACGAACGCCGGCAGGATCGTGCGGCGGCCGCCGTCGAAATCGCGCGCGTGCGCGTCGACCGGCGTCGCATACTCGTCGGCCCAGCCGCTGTCGGTGCGGTTGTAGCGGTGCATCGCGCTCGACGGCGCGAAGTAGTCGAGGTCGTAGTGGTCGAGCATCGCCTTGATGCCCGGGCCGCACGGCTCCTTCTTCGCGGCGAGCGGCAGCACGCGGCGCCCCTGCTCGTCGAAGAAGTTGATCATGTCCGCGTCGCCGTAGCCGGTCAGGCAGGCGAGCACCGTGCGCTTGTGGAAGCGGTGCCGCTCCTTGGCCAGGAAGCGGCCGCTGCCGCGGTTGCCGGCGTCGTTGGCGTCGATGACGAGGTGGCCGTCGACGTCCATGACCAGCGTCGCGTCCTGGTTGTAGTTGGCGAGCGCGGCGATGCGCACGCGGTCGCTGACCGGCAGCCACTCGCCGCACGGCAGCGTGCGCACCGTGAAGCCGAGACCGGTCAGGTCCGCGGCGATGCGACCGCCGTAGTGGTCGGGCAGCAGGATCGTCTTGTCGCGCAGCCGTTCGAGCGATTCGAGGCTCAGGTGGTCCGGATGGCCGTGCGACAGCCAGACGAACTTGCAGCGCGCGGCGTTCGCCTGCTGCTCCTTCGGCACGGCGTGGCTGAGCCGCCACGAGCCGAAGTAGGCGGTGCCGGTGAGCCACGGGTCGGTGACGAGCACCGGCCCGCGGTCGTGCACGATGAGGCAGGCATTGCCGATCGTCTCGAAGCCGAGGTCCATGGCGGTGGTGTAACGGTTGGCCGGCGGCGGCGCCATGTCGCGGCGCTACGCTGCGGCGATGCACCGGCCCACACGGCTCCTCCTGCTCGTCAGCCTCGCGCTGGGCGGCTGCGTCGGCCTGCCCACACCGACCGTGCCGATGCCGGTGCAGCGCCTGCCCGCGCCATCGCCGCCCGCCACCGGCCTGGTCGCCCTGCTGCCGGGCTTCGGCGACGCGCCCGAACGCTTCACCGCCGCGGGGTTCCCGGCGGTGCTCCAACAACGGGACCCGCACCTCGATGTCGTCGCCTGTGACGCGCACGCCGGCTACTACCGCGGCCCGACCGTCGTCGAGCGACTCTACGAGGATGTGCTCGGACCGGCAGCGGACGACCATGCACGGCGCTGGCTGGTCGGCGTGTCGCTCGGCGGTCTCGGCGCGGTGTCGTTCGCGCAGGAGCACCGCGACCGCGTCGATGGCTTGATCCTGCTCGCCCCCTACCTCGGCCCCGACGACCTGCTCGACGAGATCCGCGCCGCCGGCGGCCTGGCGCGCTGGACGCCGCCGCCCGCCGCCGCGGTCGCCCCCGAACGCCGCCGCTTCGTCGCGTTGTGGACCTGGCTGCGCGGCCTGACGACCGAGCCGGTGCGCATGCCGCAGGTGTTCGTCGGCTACGGCGAACAGGACCGGCTCGCGCCCGGCATCGCGCTGCTCGCCGCGGCGCTGCCGTTCGACCACGTCGTGACGCGCGCCGGCGACCACGCGTGGACGACCTGGACGCCGCTGTTCGCCGACCTGGTCGATCGCGCGCTGCCGCCGGTCGACCGCTGACCCCCTTTCACGCCCGGAACAGCGCCGCGTCGGCGTCGCCGAACGACGTCGCCGGCACGCCGAGCTGCTGCAGCAGCCACAGCCACAGCCGGCACAGCGGCGTGTCCTTCGGCGACGCATGCACGCGCCCCGGGAGGAAGCCGCCACCGGCCTTGCCGGCGATCAGGATCGGCAGATCGTGCGGGTCGTGGCGGTTGCCGTCCGACATCGCGGCCGCGAACACCGCCAGCGACTGGTCGAGCAGCGTGCCGTCACCGCTGCGCACCGCGGCGAGCTTGCCGAGCAGGTCGGCGTAGCGAGCGACGTACCAGCGGTTGATGCGGCGGTACGGCTCGAGCTTCTCGGGCTTCTCCTCGTGGTGCGAGAACTCGTGGAAGCTGCCGTCGCAGCCGTCGACGAACGCGAAGTTGCGGCCCGAGACCTCGTTCGCCATCAGGAAGGTCACGACGCGCGTCGCATCCATCGCAAACGCCAGCGTGATCAGGTCGCCCATCAGGTCGACGTGCGCCGCGTAGTCACCTGGCGCGCCGGGCGCCGGCGGCGAAGGCGCGTCCGGCAGGACTGCGTTCGGCGGCGGCGCGCTGCCGAGCCGCGTGGCCGCGTCGATGCGCCGCTCGAGCGAGCGCACCGCATCCTCGAACTCGGCGAGCCGTTCGCGATCCCGCACGCCGAGCCGCGCGCGCAGGCGGTCCGCGTCGTGCTTGACCGCGTCGAGCACGCTCGGGCGCGCCGGGTCCTTCGCCAGCGCCTGGGCGCGGAACAACCGGTCGAACACCGCCCGCGGCGCAATCGCCTTCGCCAGCGGCCGATCCGCCGCGGCCCACGCGATCGTGCCGCCGTAGACGCTCGAATAGCCCATGTCCTCGACCGGGTAGATCGGATCGCAGCCGCGTTCGAGCGACGGCAGCAGCGTCGCGCCCCCGAGGTGCTGCGCCGCGACCTGGTCGCACGAGATGCCGTTGTGCAGGTCGCGACCGCCGGTGTGGCGGATCTTGCAGCCGGTCAGCAGCGGCGCGACCTTGGCGTAATGGCCGTCACCGTCGAAACTCTGCCGGTTGGCGAGGCCGGTCAGCACGGCGACGTCGGCGGCGCGCGCGGCGAGCGGCGCCAGCGTGAACGACGGCGTCCACGTCCCGTCGGCCGCCGCGGTCGGCGTCCAGGCCGACGGCAGCGCGCCGTTCGGCATGACCAGGATCACCGCTCGCCGCGGCTCCTCGCGCAGCGGCCGTGGCAGGCGTTCGGCCATCGCCTCGAGCCACGGCAACGTCAGCAGCGCGCCGCTGCCGCGCAGGAACGCGCGCCGGCCGAACACGGGCAGCCTCATCGCGCACCGCCGGCGCGGGCCGTGAACAGCGGCGACGTGACGACCGCGGCGAGCATCGCCGAGAAACGGTAGTCGCCGGCGACGACCGCGTCGACCAGGCGCAGCAGTTCGCGTTCGTCGGCGGGGCCGAGCGACCTGCCGATCGCCCGCACCAGCAGCTGGCGCGTCATCGCGCGCACGAAGTCGCGCTTGCGTTCGAGCAGCGCGTCCTTCAGCGCGATCGGCCCGTCCAGCACGGTGCCGTCCGGCAGCTCACCGCGCGCGTCGACCGGCTGGCCTTGCGCCTGTTCGCGCCAGCGGCCCAGCACGTCGAAGTTCTCGAGCGCGAAGCCGAGTGGATCCATCCGCGCATGGCAGGTCGCACACGACTTCTGCTTGCGGTGCGCCTCGAGGCGCGCGCGCAGCGTCAGGCCGTCCTTCTGCTCGTCGTCGGCCGGCAGCTTGCCGGCGTTGGCCGGCGGCGGCGGCGGCGGCTGGTCGAGCAGCTGGTCGAGGATCCAGCGACCGCGCTGCACGGGGCTCGTGCGCAGCGGATACGACGTCACCATCAGGATCGCGCCCATGCCGAGCAGGCCGCCGCGGCGGCGGTCGGGCACCGGCACGCGGACGAACGCGTCGCCGTGCACGTCGCCGAAGCCGTAGACCTCGGCCAGCGTGCGGTCCAGCCAGGTGTGGTCGCAGTCGAGCAGCCACAGCACGCTCGCGTCGTCGGTGACGATCTCGGCACACAGCCGCGCGGCCTCCTCGTAGAGCGACGGGCGCAGCTTGCCGTTCCAGATCTGCGGGTAGCGGCGGAAGTCGGCGTTCGCCGTGCGCACGTCGGCGAAGCGCAGCCATTGCGCCGCGAAGCC
>CAYMRG010000079.1:0-8438 GCA_964392555.1 uncultured candidatus Brocadiaceae bacterium | reverse complement strand
AGTCGGCGTTCGCCGTGCGCACGTCGGCGAAGCGCAGCCATTGCGCCGCGAAGCCGTCGGCCAGCGGCCGGCCACCGCTCGCGCGCGCGAGGCGCACGGCCTCGTCGACCAGCACTTCGGGCTCGGCGAGATCGCCGGCATCGGCGTGGGCCTGCAGCGCCGTGTCGGGCGAGGAGGCGGTCACCAGATACGACAACCGCACGGCGAGCTCGTGCGGCGTGAGGCTTGCGGGTGCGTCCGGTGCGCCGTTCTCGACGCGGAACACGAACTCCGGCGAGGCGAGGATCGAGCGCAGCACCGCCGCGCGCGCCGCCGCGACCGGCTGCCCGGCCGCGAGCAGGCCATCGTGCAGCGCGACCCGTTCGGCGAGTTCGGCGTCGCCGACCGGGCGACGGAACACGCGCGCCAGGAACGGCGCCAGCGTCGCCGCCACCGGTCGATCGTCGGCGAACGCGCGCGCGGTCGCCGCAGGATCGGCGAGCATCGCCTCGGCGACCACACCCGCGGCCTGGAACCACGCTTCGAACAGCAGCGGCGAGACCTGCATCACGTCGCCGACGTTGTCGGCGCCGTAGGCACGCACATCCTCGGGCAGCAGCCCTTCGGCCGCGAACGGCACGCCACACAGGTCGCGGATCGTGTTCGCATACTCGACGCGCGACAGCCGCCGCATCACGACCGCCTGCGCCGCGGCATCGCTCGGCAGCAGGTCGGCGAACGCGATCGCCAGCGCCTGGCGCGCCTCGGCGTCGGGCAGGCCGTTCGACGCATCGACCGGCGGCATCGTCCGCGCGCGCAGATGCTGCAGTGCGAGGTCGGCGCGCGCGCGCGTCGCCGCGTCGGCCTTCGGCGCGAACAGGGTCGCGAGGTCGTAGTCGCGTTCGGCCTCGGTGCCGACGTGGCATTCGCCGCAGTAGCGGTCCACCAGCTTCGGCAGGCCCGGCTGCTGGCCGGCGCAGAGCGCAGCCAGCAGCCCCACGGCGATCGGCATCACGGCACGCGGCGTCACGGGGCGGATGCTACCGCGCCGTCCAGCCCAACGGCTCAAAACGCGAAGCCGAACGAGAACTCGATGCCCCGGATGTCCCCGACCAGGCCGCGCACGCGCGCCATCAAGGGCACCTGGTCGTGCTTGTAGAGCAGCTCGACGTAGCCACCGACGTTGGTGCCGGTGAGAACGGCGGCGTCGGCGTTCGCCGGCGACGCGGGATCGTCCGAGTCGAAACGCGCCCCCACGCTGCGGAACTGCGCGCCGGACGACGCCTGCAGGCCGAACATCCGCGCGCCGAACCCGACCTCGAACATCGCCTCGGCATAGCGGAGGTCCTCGCCGAAGCCGGCGACCGACTCGTGGCCGGCGGCGACGTCGACCTCGAACCGGTAGGGCACGACGAACTCGACCCGTTCGGTCCGGTCGACGACCGGCGTGCCGACGATGCCGCCGCCGATCCCGTAGGCGTCGAGGTCCTCGCCGAACAGCGACGGCGCATGCCACGTATCGCGGAACAACTGGAAGAAGCCGCCGGCGGCGCGGTTGCCGAAATCGGCGCGGAACCCGGCGCGGTCGCGTTCGACGTCGCGCAGCGGACCGTCGGGCACGCCGTCGAAATCGACGTGCAGCTCGTCGAGCTCGATGTCCTCCCGGAAGTACTGCAGCCGCACGCGCGTCGCCCCGTAGGGCTTGCCCGCTGGGCGTTCGTCGCGGTGCCGCGCGGCTCGGCCTTCGGGCTCCTGCCAGCCGGCCGGGCGCGCGCGGTAGCCGAGCTGCCCGCAGGCCGACGGCACGCCGAGCAGCAGCAGACACGAGACGATCTTCACCGGCGCGCGCGGCGTGGTCATGGGGCGCGGAGTATCGCATCCGCGACCGCCAGCCGCGGCACCGACGTGGAAATCCGGCGCTCACGCGGTCGGCGCCACCGGCACGATCGTCAGCGCGCCGGTCACCTGGCAGCGGCCGATCGCCGCTTCGACGCCGTAGGCGCGCCGCAGGTTGGCCTTGGTCAGCACGGCTTCGGGCGAACCGCTCGCGAGCACGCCGCCGTCGCCGAGCAGCACCACCGGATCGCAGTAGCGCGCGGCGAGGCCGAGTTCGTGCAGCACGACGACACCGGCGTGGCCGGGCCGGCGCGCGAACGTCCGCGCGAACTCCATCACCTCGATCTGGTGCAGCAGGTCGAGCTGCTGCACGGGCTCGTCGAGCAGCAACACGTCGGCCTCCTGCGCCAGCGCCTGCGCGATCAGCACGCGGCGGAACTCACCGCCGCTCAGCGCATCGACCGGCCGGTCCGCCAGCCCGGTGATGCCGAGTTCGGCGAGGCAGCGCGCGACGACGTCGCGGTCGCGGCGCGTCGGCCCGCCGAAGAACCGTTCGTGGGCGAAGCGGCCCATGCCGACGAACTGGTCGACGCGCACCGGGAACGCCGGGAAGCAGGTCTGCGGCACCACCGCGATGCGCTGCGCGGCCCGGCGCGGCGACAGCGTGCGCAGGTCGTCGCCGTCGATCGCGACCTGGCCGCCGGCGAACGCTTGCAGCCCGGCGAGGCAGCGCAGCAGCGTCGACTTGCCGGCGCCGTTGGGCCCGATCAATCCGACCAGCGTGCCGGGAGCGACCTCGAGGTCCACGCCGCGCAGCACGCGCCGTGCGCCGTAGGCAACCTCGACGCCGCGCGCCGACAGTTTGCCCGAGCCGGGGCCTTCGCAACTCATCGCGACCTCCGCGCGCGCAGCGCATGCAGGATCAACAGGAAGCACGGTACGCCGAGCAGCGACGTCACCACCGTCAACTGCAGCTCCTGCGGCGGCAACACCGTGCGCGCCACCGTGTCGGCCGCGACGACCAGGATCGCACCGAGGCAGACGCTCGCGGGCAGCAGCGCGCGGTGCATCGGCCCGACCAGGCGGCGCGCCGCGTGCGGCACGATCAGTCCGACGAACGCAACCATGCCGGCGATGCAGACCGCGGCGCTGGTCAGCACGCACGACAGCACCAGCACCCAGGTGCCGTGCCTGCGCACCGCGAGGCCGAGCCGCTGCGCGTCACCCTCGCCGATCGCCAGCAGGTCCAGGTTGCGCGGCCGCACCATCGCCAGCGCGATCGCGACGACGCACAGCGGCGCGAACACCGCGAGCTGGTTCCAGGTGAGGTGCCAAAGCCCCCCGCCGGCCCACAGGTTCATGCGACCGAGCGCGTACTCGTCGCGCGTCAGCTGCATCAGCGTGCGCGACAGCGCGGTGAACAGCAGCGCCAGCGCCATGCCGGTCACGACCACCGACTCGACCGGCAGCGAGAACTTCGTCCGCGACAGCGCGAGCACCATCGCGACCGCGACCAGCGACGCGGCGAACGCGATGCCGAGCGTACCCAGGTGGCCGAGACCGAGCGCGATCGCCAGCATCGCGCCGAAGCCGGCCGCCTGCGCGGTGCCGAGGACGGTCGGCGAGGCGATCGGATTGCGCAGCAAGGCCTGCAGCATCGCGCCAGCGCCGCCGAGCGCACCGCCGACGCACAGGCCGCCGAGCGCGCGCGGCAGCCGCAGGTCGACGATCACCGCGTGGTAGGTCGAGCGCGCGCCGCCGAGCCACGCACTGGCGGCGAGGTCGGCGACGACGTCGCGCACCGGCACGTCGAGGTAGCCGATGCAGACCGACGCGAACGCGGTCGCGAGCGCGAGCGCGAGGCCGATCGCCAGCACCGGCAGGGTGCCGCGGGCGCTCATCGTCTCTCCGTCGCCGCCGCGGCCAGTTCCGGGTGCAGCCACGGCACGAGGAACCGTTCGCAGCCGTCGACGCAGCGCGGCGTCGCCATCGCCACGTAGCGGTGTTCGAGCGGCAGCCGGTGCACGCGGCCTTCGCGCACCGCCCGCAGGCCGGCCCAGCCCGGCCGTTCGCAGACCGCCGCGATCGGGTCGGCGAACGGCGACAGCACGATCACCTCGGGATCCGCGGCGACGATCGCCTCGTTGGTCAGCTTCGCCCCGGCGCGCTCGACCTCGGCGGCGATGTTGACGCCCCCCGCCAGCTCGATCATCGCATGCATGACGCTGCGCTGGCCGACCGACAGGCCGAGGCCGGTCGTCTCGTAGTAGACGCGGACCTTCGGCCGGCCCGCGACCAGCGCCTGCAGGCGCGCCGTGGTCGCGGCCATCCCGTCGAGCACCTGCTCCGCGCGTTCGGGACTGCCGACCATGCCGGCGATCGCACGCACGTAGTCGGGCAGCGTCGTCAGATCGGCGCGCACGGGGTTGGCGAGGACCCGGACGCCGCAGCTCTCGAACAGGTCGCGCAGGGAGCTGCGCACGATCACCGCATCCGGCCGGAGCGCCAGCACCGACTCGATGCACAGCGGCTTCGCCTTGCCGAAGTGGTCGTCATTGCGAACCAGGACCTTGCCCTCGGCGCCGCAGGTCGGACAGTCCTCTTCGACGGCGATGACGCGGTCCATGGCGCCGATCGCGACCAAGACGTCGGTCGCGTTGCAGCTCAACGAGACGATCCGATGCGGGTAGCCGTCGACGCCGGCGTCCATCGCAAGGTCGGGGAACGGCACGCGGCCGCAGCCAGCGAGCGCCAACGCAGTGGCAGCGAGGACGATGATCAGGGCGGGGTGCATCGTTCGAGTCGGGGTGCGCGCTGTCGAGCAATGCGTGTGCCGATGTCAGGCGCGCAGCGCCGCGCTGCATCTGGCACATCGCCGTGACATCCCTGCACCGGCGCGTAACGGGTGGCGTGCGGCGGTCCCGCGCGCGGCGCGGGCCACTGTGCGCAGTTCGCCGCGGCGCGCGATCGCGGCCCGCCGCCAACGAACAGAGGGCACAGCGCTTGCTCTGCCATGCGCATGCTCCGCGCCCTCTCCCTCGCGATCCCGTTCGTCGTCGTCTGCAGTTCCCTGCCACTGCACGCCCAGGATGCGCTGCCCGACCAGGGCGTGCTCGAAGCCGCGCTGAACAAGAAGGCGCTGGTCATCGCCAACGAGCAGCTCCTGCACTTCTACGCCTGGCGCCGCGGTCTGCAGGCCGAATGGCAGACGCGCCCGGTCGAGATCTTCGAAGGCACCTCGCTGCGCGTGTCGTTCCAGCGCCATGGCGACGAATGCGCCGTCGCCGGGCAACTGCTGCTGCTCGCCGACGAGACCGTGCCCGTGATCACGTCGCTCGTCGAGGGCAACCTGCGCGTCGCGTCGCTCGTGCCGCGTTTTCCCGGCGCCGCGCCGACGATGTTCGACCTGCGCTTCTTCGGCGAAGGCGACGAGGCGGAGCTCGCCGCGCCGATCGCCGCGGCGCTCGCCGCGATCCGGCCAGGCGCGACCGCCGAGCCATCGCCCGTCACGCGCTCGGCCGCCGGCCCGAGCCAGATCCACGAAGCGCCGCTCGAGGCGATCTTCGGCCGCAAGGCGGAGGTCAAGGACGGCGTCGCGCTGTTCCGCTGCGAGGGGCCGAAGGGCCTGTTCGGCCATGCGCCGACCAGCCGCATGGGCGTCGCGGTGTTCGCGGCGTTCGCCGGTGCCGACGACGCGGCGCGCGTCCGCCTCGACTGGACGATCGAGCGGCGCGACCTGCACACGCTGCTGCGCCGCCTCGGCGCGCACGGGTTCGCCGTCGAGTCGATCGTCGCCGCGGCGCCAGGCATCGACGACGACCTGCTGCAGCTCGCGCTGGTCGGCGCGGGTCCCGCGGCGGACCTCGCCCGGCTGGTCGCCGGCGAACTCCACCAGAACCAGGCGATCGCCGCGGCCGCGGCGCAGCCGTTCGTGCCGCCGGCCGACGCGCGCGAGGTGCTCGGTCTCGCCGACGGGGCGCTCGCAGCCGGCTGGGTCAGCGGCGCGACGCAGCCCGACGGCCAACGGCGCGCGCGCTGGCAATTCCGCGCCGGCACCGCGCCGAGCGTCGCGATGACCGATCCCGGCCAGTGGAGCGGCAAGACCTTCAACCTGCTGTGGAACCCGCAGCTGTCGTTCCGCGACGGCCGTCTCGTGCTGCGCATGCGCGCCGATGCCGGCCGCGTCGACCAGGGCGGCGGCCTGATCTGGCGCGCGCGGGACGAGAACAACTACTACGTCACGCGCTTCAACCCGCTCGAGCAGGACTTCCGCGTCTACCACGTCGTCGACGGCGTGCGCACGCAGCTCAAGGCGCTCGGCCAGCTCCCCTACCTCAGCGAGGACTGGTTCACGATCGAGGTCGAGCAGCGCGGCGACCACATCCGCTGCGTGCTGAACGGCCGCGAGACGCTCGAGGTCGACGACCGGCACCTCCCCGACGCCGGCGGCATCGGCGTCTGGTCCAAGGCCGATTCGCAGCCATCCCTGGGCGGCCTCTGGCTGGCCCCCGTCAACTGACTCCGAGGCAACCGCCCATGAACACCCACCACCGCACCTTCCTCACCATCGCGCTGCTTGGCCACGCGCTCGCGATCGCGCAGATCCCCGCGGCGGCGTCCTTGACGACGCACAACGTGACGAACACCTTCATCGAATCCTCGATCGTCGTCGTCCAGGAGAGCGACGTGCTGCACGCGTTCTCCGCCGTGACGAAGCGCTGGTACTCGCTGCCGGTCTCGGCGAGCGCGACGTTCGCCGGTCGCGACGACCACATCGTCGTCGTCGACGGCCTGCAGGTGCACGCGTTCTCGTCGCTGCGCGGCACCTTCACCCCCTTGCCGGCCACGCTGGTTGCACCCCAGGTGGTGCCGTCGGCGGCGCCGACGCACCTGTCGGTCGTCGTCGATGGCTCGACCGCGTGGTTCTTCTCCTCCGCGACCAGCGCCTGGTCGGCTCAGCCGTTCGCCGCGACGCCGCAGGTGGCCGTCGACAAGCAGGTCGGCGTCGCCAGCGACGGCAACCTCACGGTCGGCTTCAGCGCCGGCTACGGCTCGCTGGTGCCGCTCACCGCGGCGGGCGTCACCATGGTCGGCGCCAACGGCTACTGCGGCCGCGCCCAGTCTCCGGGCCAGCTGCACTGCTTCAGCGGCCCGCGCAACACCTGGCACAGCGAACCGCTGGCCGCGACGGCCAACGTCGTGCCGCCCAGCGCCCGCGCGGCGATCGTGGCGACGAGCGACAACGGCAACTTCACGCTGTGGAGCGCACTGACCGACACGGTCGGCACGATCGTCGCGAGCCCGAACGCATTGCTCAGCTACGGCGACCATGCCGCACTGGTGATCGACGATCCGTTCGTCTACGCCTTCGGCTCGGCCACCGGCGTCGTCGACCTGCAGCTGATCCCGGGCGCGGCGCTGAACGTGCGCTCCGGCTACTGGGCGACGATCCAGGACGGCAACGACCTGCGCGCGTTCTCCGGCCTGCGCGGCACCTGGGCGACGCTCGTCGGCGGCGCCGCGATGACCGGCTACGCCAACGCGCTCTCGGCCGCCGCACTGTTCGTCGACGCCAGCGCGACGGCCGTGCACGCCTACTCCTCGGTCACCGGCCAATGGCACACCTCGCCCGCGCTGAGCGGCCCGACGGTCTACAGCACCTACGCCGGCGGCGTGGTCGTCGACGGCGGCGGCCTGCTCGGCTTCGCCGCGATCGACGGCTCGTTCACGCCGCTGGCCGGCGAAACGCCGACGCGCGTGGTCGCGTTCGGCAGCAACTGGACCTGCGAATCGGCGACGGGCCTGCACGTCTTCAACCCGATGCTGCGTGCATGGCGATCCCACGCCAAGGGCGGCGCGATCGGCACGATGCTCGCGCACCACGGCGCCATGGTCGCGGAGGACGGCTTCAGCGCCTACTTCTACGGCACCGACGACGACCGCTGGACCCAGGTCCTGGTCGGCTCGTCGCCCGTGCTCGACCGCGCCGACCACTGCGCGTCGCTGCGCGTCGGCGACACCTGGGTCGCGTTCGGTGGCGACGGCGCCTGCACCAACGAAAGCAACTTCCCCGAATGGTGGCGCGTCCTCTCCCGCGGCAGCAAGACCTCGTGGTTCGTCGCCGCTCCGCCCGGCGCGCTCCCGCTGCTGCTGCTCGGCACCGCCGGCCTCGACCTCCAGCTCCCCGGCATCGGCCACCTGCTCGTCGATCCAGCTTCCGCGGGCACGTTCCTGATGGCCCCCACCCTGGTCGGCACCTCACGCATCGAGTGGACGCTGCCCGATGCCCCCGCCCTCCAAGGCCTCGACCTGTTCGCGCAGGCAGCGATCCTCGACGGCAACGGCCTCTACCTGACCAACCTGATCCGCTCGACCATCTTCTGAAGCTCACCCTCCTCCACGTTCCATCCCTCTCCTCTGCTCTCCTGCCTCTCCTCCCTTCCGTCCCTCTCCCTTCCGTTCTTCCCTCTTCTGTTCTTCCCTCTTCTGTTCTTCTCTGTGGTCTCTGTGTTCTCTGTGTTTAATCCTTCTTTTTCTTCTTCTTCTCCTTCTTCTTCTTCAGAAAGAAAAACACAGAGAACACAGAGACCACAGAGAAGAACCAGAACCAGAACCAGAACCAG
>CAYMRG010000078.1:5079-13626 GCA_964392555.1 uncultured candidatus Brocadiaceae bacterium | reverse complement strand
TAATCACTTGACATCACGACTTCCACTCACCGTATTGGCCCTGGCCGCCGGGACTGCCACCGCCCCGGCGCAAAGCACACTGACCTTGCATGCGGAGAGCGTGATCGCCTCCGGCGATGCAGTGCCTGGTTTCCCGGCGGGTGCCGTGATCGCACCCGGGTTCACCGTGCTCGGTGCCGCCATCGATCGCAACGGCACAATGGTGTTCCGCGCGCGCGTGACCCAGAGTGCCGGGCTGGGCATCGACAATACAAATGACGGCGCGCTGTTCGTCGGCCGGAATCTCGGCGACCTGCGCCTTTGCGTGCGCGCCGGCGATCAGGCTCCAGGCTGTCCGCCCGGTACCCTCCTGCGCAGCAACCTGGCGACACCCAGCAATGGACTCGGCACCAACCCGCGCATCAGCCCAAGCGGCGAGATCCTGTTCTTCCGCAGTGCGATCTACGATCCGGTGACGCCGATCAACACGCCAAGCAATGCCAACACGGCCTTGTTCTGGGGCACCGTGGGCAATCTGCAATTGCTGGCGAGGGAAGGCGACCCTGTGCCGTTCCTCGGCAATGGCGAGCGCTACGGCGACTTCTCTTTCACGCACCAGAGCAACAAGATTGGCTCGTCCGGGGCCGTGGTGTTTCACAACGTCCTGCTGGCCGGCGGTGGCGTGACCAGCAGCAACGACTCGATGTTGGTGACCGGTCTGCCAGGCAACCTGCAGGTGATCGTGCGCGAAGGCGCCACTTGGGCAGGTTCGCAGAACAGCGAGGTCATCGGCCCGGTGACCACGCTCGCACAGAGCAACGAGAGCGGTGCCGTGCTGCACGAGGTGCAGCTGGCGCTCGGTTCGGGCATCGTGCCGGTGACCGCCGCCAACGACCGGGTGCTGGCGATGTGGATCGCCGGCATCGATCTGCCGCTGGTTCGCGAGGGGGATCAGGCTCCGGGAATGCCGAGCGGAGTCGTATTCGCGGATGTCTCGCCGACGCAGTCGTTCGTCGGTACGAGCGCCTGTTCTTGGAACGCCAGCAGCCAGACGGTCGTGCGCGTGAACGTCACTGGCGGCGGCACGGCCGTCGGCGTCGACGACACCGCGCTGTACCTTGCCGGCCCCGCGGGTGTGACCAAGGTCTTTCGACGCGGTGAGGCGGCTCCTGGCCTCCCGGTGGGCGTGACGTTTGGCGAGATTGCAGACGACAGCCTCGGGATCGACGACAGCGGCCGCGTCCTGTGCACCACGTCGCTTGCTGGCGCTGTGGCCGCAGGGAACGACAGTGGGGCGTGGTTCGGTACGCCGAGCAACCTGCACCTGGTGGCCCGCGAAGGCGATCTGGCGCCGGGCTTGCCGCCGTCGGCGAACGGCCCCTGGCGGTTCGAAGAGCTGTTCGGCAATGTTCGCCCATTCGTCAACGGCCGTGGGCAGGTCGTCATGCCGGCTCTGGTTACCGACGGCGTGAACTCGCGCGTGGCGTGGTTTGGCTACAGGACCGATGGGCGCACACAACTCCTCGTCGACGGCACCGAGTCGTGGACGACCCCGCTCGGTACCAGTGCGATCGAGTCGCTGCAGTTCGTGAGTTCGGCCGGTGGCGGCGACACCAGCCCGTCGTGGTTCAACGATCAGGGCGACTTCACGGTCGTTGCCACCCTGCAGACCGCACCGGTCAATCACGGCAATGCGATCCTTCGGATGCACCTCGGCAGCATGCAGGCGAGCCCGGCGGCGATCCCGGCGACAGGTGGCACTCAGTCCTGGGAGCTCGATGCCGGCGTTGGCCAAGCGCTCCGGCTCTACCTCGTGCTGGGCACCCAGAGCGGCACGCGGCCCGGCTTGCCGTTCGGCGGTGCCCTGATTCCGCTGGTGTTCGACCCATGGTTCTCTGCTTCGCTGAGCGCCGCGAACTCATCGGTCTATTCCAACTCCCTCGGACTGCTGGATGCGCAGGGGCGGGCGAACGCCGCATTTCATTTCCCGCCGGGTTTCGCGTTCTACGCCGGCACGCTGTTTCATCACGCCTTCGTCGTGCTCGACAGCAACTTGCAGCTGCCGTTCGTCAGCGAACCCACGGCTCTCGAGTTGTACTGACCGCGGTCTGGGTTGGCGTCCCGCCCATGCGGCGGCGTGGCGACTTGGCGGCGGTGCGCGTGACAAGGGCGAAGGCACGGGTCGACCGCCGGGGGAACTGCGGCAAACCACCCCCCTGCTGCAGGCTCCCCTCGCGGGGCCTCGCGCCCTACCCTTCTTTGATGCGCTGCATCGCCCTGCTCCTCGCGTCGTTCCTGCCGTTTGCCGGTTGCACCGTGGCACCCGACAGCCCGGCGCCCGAATACACCTTCGTGCAGATCAAGACCGGCAGCCACACGCCGGCGACGAAGGAGGAGAGCCAGGCGGTGTTCGGCGGCCACATGGCGAACATGCAGCGCCTCGCGCGCGAAGGCGCGTTGGTGATGGCCGGGCCGTATGGCCAGACCAAGAGCGATCCGGCGCTGCGCGGGGTCTTCGTGTTCGCCTCGGCCGATCGCGCCGTGGTGGCGCGCTGGGCGGAAAGCGATCCCGGCTTTCAGGCGAACGTGTTCCGCTTCGAGTTCGCGACGCTGGCCACGCAGGCCGACCTGCGCGCCCAGGCGCGGGCAGAACTGGCTCGCGAGGCGGCGCAAGAGGCCGCTGGCAGGCAACCGGCCCCGGGCGACACCATCCGCCCCTACGTGTTGCTGACCGCGGCGAACTGGGCCGGGGCGGCGGCGGCGTTCAAGGGCCATGCCGCGGCGCTGCTCGTGGGGCGGCTCGAGGACGGGCGGGCGGTCGTGGTGCTCGACGCCAAGGACCAGACCGTAGCCAGCGCGTTGGTGGCCCCGTTGCTGGGTCAGCTCGGCACGTTCACGCTCGATGACTGGTACGCGAGCGACCTGCTGGTCGAGCTGCCGCGGCGTGCGGTGAAATGAGCTGAAGGAAGTGGCGCGTGCGTGGCTGTGCCGGCTGCGCCGCCACACTCTCACCGCGTCGTGGGGCCATTGGTGCGCGGTCCCGCAACGAACGGCGGCCGTTCCGGATGGCCAGGGACCAACGCGTGAACCCCAACGCCCGACTCGTCGCTGCCGTGCTCGCCGGTGCGAGCCCCGATGCCCGACACGGCCACGAGGAGTCCTGGGATCGCGAACGGATGTCCGACCACGAATCGGTGCAGTGCGCGGTGGTGCGCAACTCGGCACGTTGCCCGCTCAGGCGGGCTGCGCGGCGGCGCGAGCGAGCCGGCGCGGGCGGCTCTGGTGGAGCGCGCCGAGCGCGTACTGCGGACCGCGCTGGGCTTGCTCGACAGACAGGACGGCGGCACCGGCGAACCGATGCCCGCCATCGGCGTCCGCGCGTGGCTAGCGCACCTGAGCTGGCGACCGGTCGGCGCGACGAGGCGCTCGCGATGGTGCGTAGCCAGGTGGCGCGGCTCGCCGGGATGGTCGAGCGCGGCTCCGTGCGGTTGCCGCCCGAGGTCGGGGTCTTCGATGGTCTCGTCGAGCCGCTCGCCGATCAGGAACTCGGCGAACGATTGGCGTCGCGCTTGCCGATCACCTGCTCGCCGGTGCTCCGCTGGCCTGCCCTGGGCTCACCGGTTTCGGTGCGAGGTCCTGCAGCCGCGGGTCTTCGAACAGCGTCGCGACCGCTTCGTAGCGTTCGACCTGCTTGCGCCGCACGCAGGTTTCGGCGATTGCCCTGGAACCACTTGCGCATGGTCGGCACGCGTCCTCGCGGCGCGCTGCTCGACGAGACGCCTTCGCCGCACCGCGGGCGCGGCACCGCGCGCACGTGAGCCACGGCTATCTCGGTGAACTGTGGGATGGCGGCGGGGTCACCGCGCTGACCAGGAGGATCGGCCAGCCGCTGGCGGCAGGTGCGCGCGACGCGCGTGCCGAGCGCGCAGTTGGTGTAGGTCGGTCTCGGGCCCGCCGCGGGCCGTTCCGGCCGGGAGCTAGAAGGCGACGCGAGAACGCGGCCGCCGACTCGGCGCAGACTGGTCGCTGAGCACGCCGTTTGCGGCCTGCAGCCTGCCAGTCGGCGAGGGCAGGCGGTACGAGTCGATCGTATACTCGTTCGCAGTCCTCGAACCGCTGCCCATGAACGCACGATCTTGCAGCCTCCTGTTATCGCTCGCCGGCATCGTCCCGGTGCTCGCCGCACAGACTCCCACGGCTCCCACGGCGGAGTTCTCCGGTATCCAGCTGGTCGCCCGGTCTCATGGCACCGGCAGAGACTCCCTGAGGCCGTTCCAGGCCTCCGAGGAAGGGGTGAAGGTCGCCATCCTCGTGACGAGCGAGTCCGGCGGCATTGCGGCCCTCGATCTGAAGAACGGCAGCGCCATCGAGACCTTCGCCGACGACAAGGGCACCAAGCTGATCGAGCCAGCGGGATCGACGGGCGGCTTCGGCAGCTTCCCGAAGGTCAGCAGCGACGGGAAAGCGGCCCTCGTCACCGTCGAAGGCCCGAAGCTGCCGGCCGCCGGCGCTTCGTCCATCCAGCTGCAGGGGACGATCGGCGTGACCCTGGCCACGGAGAAGGAGACGGTTCAGGGAGGTCCGGTGGCTCCTGGCGGCAAGTTGGCGTGCGGCAGCCTGAGCCTCACCGTGAAGAGCCTCGAGAAGTCGGGCAGCGAGGTTGCGGTGGAGCTGGAGTCCGCCGCGTCCACCGCGCAGATCGCAGAGATTCGCTGGCTCGACGCAGCCGGGAAGGCGCTGGAAGCGAGACGCGTCGGAACCGCGAGAATGAGCGTCGCGGGCTCGGTTACCTATTCGGAGCGTTGGGCCATCAAGGGAATCCCCGCCACGGTCGAGTTCGTTCGCTGGACGGACATGAAGGTGGTTTCGGTGCCCTTCCGGTTCGAGGTCGCCGTCGGCGTGAAGTCGGGAAGCTGAACGGCTGGCTGTTCCGCGCCGAGCGCCCGGAGTCGTATGGCACGCATGGGTGGCTGTGTCAGTCCACTCGCGTCGAGACCAACGGTCACGCACGTCATGTCATCCCAGTTCGTGGCCCCGAGCACCATCACGCAATCGGTCACGGGCAATTCGTTCCCGTCCAATGACAGTGCGCCATAGTCCAGCCGTCGTCCGCATGACCATCGAACCGGCGACCCCCGGCGAGCGCGACAGGTTGTGGGGCGTCGTGAGCGACCTCGCGCTCGCAGACCCGACCCTTCGGGTAGGCAGGGTCCCGGAGACCCACCAGATCGTGATCGACGGAGTCGGCCTGGCACACCTCGAACGCACCTGCGAGGTCGTCGAGCGCGGGCACGGAATCGCTCTTCGGACTGGACAGCCTACGGTGCTCTACAGATCAGGCTTGAAGCATCCACGACACGTGCATGCACGCCACGTCTCCGCCGGCGCGGGGCCGCGTGAGTACGCCATCGCGCGGGTCAGGTTCACGGCCAACGGCGAAGCGGACACGCTCCATTTCGTCAGCACGATTGCGGCAGACTCCGAGCTCGGCAGGTTCATCCCCGCTGTTCGGCGGGGAATCGAGGACGCGATGCTGCGCGCTGGGGTCACTGCGCGCCCATACTGCGGGATTGCCGCGGAGTTCTACGACGGCGAGAGCCATGATCCCGATTCGACCGCTGCCGCGTTCGAAGCGGCGGGTCGGCTCGCGTTCGGCTTGGCCTGCGCGGACAACGTGATTCAGCTCGAGCCGATCATGCACTTCCATGTCGAACTGCCAGAGGCAACGGTAGGGGACGTCATCGGCGACCTCAGCAGACGTGGCCTGGTGAGAGAACTGGTACGGCTCCCCGGCGGCATGTGCCGAATCGATGGGCAGATCCCGATGGCCGGAATGATGGACTTCGCGCCCGCTTTTTTGGCCCTGACGGCGGGGCGCGGTTCGTTCCAACTCGAGTTTGCCGGCTTCGTGCGAAGTCCCCCGCGCTCGCCACCGGACTCTGCGGAGCCAGCGTTCCTCGCGTGAGGCAGGGAGTGCAGGGCAAGGGGACGCTGCGGAAGGGGAGCAGGAAGGTAGACTGCACGGCCTTCGAAGGAGGCCTGCGATGGTGCGTTCCCTGGTGTTGGTTGTCGCGGCTCTGGTGGTCGCTCTGATGGCTTGGCGGTGGATGCCGTCGGGCGATCCGGCCCCAGCGACAATGGTGGGCGACTCACATGCTGCGGAGCAGGTATCGCCGCCGCCACCCGAGGCGCCGATCGTCGCTGTGCCGGCCGATGCCTCGGCCGTGGATCGCGCGCGGGTCGAGATCGAAGCTGCCGCCGTTGCCGGGCCGTCGATTCCCGACGACGCCGTGGCGATCGAAGTCCTCGTGCTGGATGGCAAGACCAAGGCGCCGGTCGCTGGCGCGGATGCGGTGTGGGGCGGCGCGCTGCAGCATGAATTCGTGGCCAAGTTGCCACCCGGCGAGGGAGGTGGCCTCTATCGCGACCAGGAGGCGATGTTCGCGAAGTTCGGTTGGCACGGCCGCAGCGATCACGACGGCAAGCTGCGTCTTCGCGTCCAGGGTTGGACGAATGTGTTCGCGCGGGAAGGAACACGCTACGGCACCGTGTCGATCCAGGCCGACAAGCCGGCCCCGCCCGAGGGCTATCGCCTGCTGCTGGACGAAGACCTGACCGTGCGAGTGCACGTCCTCGACGCTGCGGGTCGCGACGCGGTCGATGTGCCGGTGTCGCTCGACTGCTGCGACGCCGATGGCGAACAGCAGGCCAGCTACGGCGACGGCATCGCGACCGATGGCGCGGGCATGGCAGCGTTCCAGCACGCGCAGTCGCGTCAGGTTTGGAATTGGGGCAAGCATCGCGGCGAACCCGTCGCGCAATGGGCCGCGTGCGTCAAGGTCCCGGGGCTCGAGGTCGGCCGCGTGCTCGTCGATGCGCAGTCGCCGCCGGTCGAGCCGGTCGAGATCCGGTTGCCGCCGACCGGCCGGTTGAAGGTCAAGGTGACGTTCGAGGGACGGCCGATCCCCGGGCTCGACCGGCTGCGGTTCCACGCCGGGCCGCGGGACACCGCGGACGCGCTCAATGGCTCCTGGTACACGTACGTGGACCAGGACGGTTGGGCCCGCTTCGGCCATGTGCCATTGGGCAAGACACTGTACGTCTTGCCTGGGGGCGCTGCCTCATGGGACATCGAAGTGGCAGGGCCGACGGAGCCCGAGCAGGAGGTGACGGCGGCGCTGGAAATCGCGGACTCCGTCGTCACCCTGGTCGGCAGGTTGCTCGAGGCCGACGGGGCGCCGGTCGCCGGTCAAACGATCACTGCGGACTTCCACGCGCGAATCATGAGCGGTACGACACAGGTGCAGACCGACAAGGACGGTCGCTTCGTCTGGGCTGTCTATCGCCCTCGGCCCGAGGAGAAGACCGAGCTCGCGCTCGACCGACTCGCCTTCGAACGGCGGCTGACCGGAACGCCGCCGCAGCGCGTCAACGTGCCGCCGCGCGCCCTCGTCGTCGGCCGCAACGACCTCGGCGATCTTCGCTTCACGGTCGACTCGCTCGTGGTCGGCGGCCACTTCGTGTTCGACACGCCGGGCAGCACTCGCACCTGGTTCCAGATCGAACGGGCAGGCGACTCTCGCGGGCGGAACGGATCGACGGTGCGTTGGGAGATGGTGCAGGGCCTGCAGGTCGACGTGCAGGAGGACGGCGCGTTCCAGGTGCGCGGCACGGTCGAACCTGGCCGCTATCGGTTGCGCCTGGAGGCCAATAACCACCTGCCCGTCGATCCGGTCGAGTTCCAGGTGGGCACCGCGGACCTGCGCATCGACGTGCACCGCGGCGTGCCGCTCGAGGTCGACTGCCAATTGCCCGCGGGCGTCGAGACCAGGAACCTGTGGCTGCGCGTGCAGCCCGCGGGCAGTGCGGCATCGCCGAAGCCGGCGGATGACGAAGAATGGCACCCGCTGCGCCAGGACCCGCTGCGCGGACAGACCTGGGGCGAAGCCGGCCAGACCGTCAAGTACCGGTGGCCAGCGTTGCCGGCGGGAACCTGCTCGCTGCTCGTGCTGGCCCCGGGCCTGGCAGAACCGCTCGTTCGCATCGACGACATCGTGCTGCCGTTACCGGAGGGTGGCGATCCTCGTCTGCATCCGCTCGACCTGCGCTACGCGATCGGCACGCTGCGTGTGAAGCTGACCATGCAGGGCGAACGTCAGCGCGACGCCTTCCTGTTCTTCCAACCGCAGTTCGACGATCGCACCTGGCGAGCCATTCGGATGACGGCCGGCGAGAGCGTGCTGCCGGTGCCGAAGCGACCCGTCGATCTGCTGTTCGCCAGCGATGGTCTGCGGCCGGTGACGGTGCGCGGCGAGCACGACCTGGTCGAGGTCACGCTCGAGCCGTGGCCGACCGTGGCCGTGCACTTCCTCGGCCTCGACGCGCTGCCAGCGGACTTCGTGGTGCGTGCGTACGGTCGCGACACCGCGAGCGGCGTGAGGGGAGCCCGCTACGAATTCGATGGCGGTTCGGGCCCACGCGATGGCATGATGCAACCGAACGCCAGCGCGGTCGTCGGCAAGGATGGCGTCGCCTCGCTGCCGATCGGCGACGGCGTCCGAAACCTGT
>CAYMRG010000078.1:0-4979 GCA_964392555.1 uncultured candidatus Brocadiaceae bacterium | reverse complement strand
GTCGGCAAGGATGGCGTCGCCTCGCTGCCGATCGGCGACGGCGTCCGAAACCTGTCGATCTACCTGTCGCTCGGCGAACGCGGCCCCGGCAAGTGGCTGAAGCAGTTCACGCCGAACCAGATCGTTGCCGGCGCACCGGTGACCGTGCAACTCGATGCCGACGAGATCCGCACGGTGATCACGGCGCTTCGCGAGCAGGCGGCGAAGAAGTGAACCCCGCAGGCAGCCGACGGCAGCGGCTGCTTCGCGACGCGATCGTGCCCGCCCCGGTGTCCATCGTCTTGCGCTGTGTGTCCGGGGCAGCGGAGGCTGTGGTTGGACATTGGTGATCCGGTGGTCGCTTCCTGCTTGGCTGGCAGCGCAGGACCCTGGATGCTGCGGTTGCGCGATGACCGAGCCTCCGCCGCACCCCATCCGCGAACGCCTCGACGCGCTCTTCCGGACCGACGGCCGCGCGGCGTTCGCGACGCTGGCGCGCCTGCTCGGTGACCTCGACCTCGCCGAAGAAGCCCTGCAGGACGCGCTGCGCAGCGCGCTCGAGCGCTGGCCGGTCGATGGCGAGCCGGCGAACCCGGTCGCGTGGCTGGTTTCGACCGGGCGCTTCCAGGCGATCGATCGGCTGCGTCGGCAGCGGCGGGTGGTCGCGGCCGACGACCTCGACCAGGTCGAATCGCGGTCGCAGGCCGCAGGCGGCACGCAGCACCGCGGCGAACTCGCCGACGACCGGCTGCGGCTCGTCTTCCTGTGCTGCCACCCGGCGCTCGCCGAGGAGGCGCGGCTTGCGCTGACGCTGCGCGAGGTCTGCGGGCTCACGACCGAGCAGGTCGCGAGCGCCTTCCTGATGACGGCGCCGGCGCTGGCGCAGCGGATCGTCCGCGCCAAGGCCAAGATCCGCGCGGCGCGGATCCCGTTCGAGGTGCCCGAGCCCGAGGAGCTGCCGGCGCGGCTCGCGAGCGTGCTGCGCGTCGTCTACCTGGTGTTCAACGAGGGCTACTCGGCGTCGTCGGGCGACGCGGTGCTGCGCATCGACCTCGCCGAGGAGGCGATCCGGCTCGGTCGCCTGCTGCAGACCCTGCTGCCCGAGCCCGAGGTCGACGGCCTGCTCGCGCTGATGCTGCTGCAGCAGTCGCGGCGGCAGGCACGGGTCGATGCCGACGGCGAACTGGTGCCACTCGACGAGCAGGATCGCGCGCGCTGGGACCGCGAACGCATCGCCGAGGGCGCGGCGCTGGTCGAGCATGCGCTGCGCACCGGGCGCTTCGGTGCGTATTGCCTGCAGGCGGCGATCGCCGCGGTGCACGCCGAGGCGGCGACGCCACAGGCGACCGACTGGCCGCAGATCGTCGGCCTCTACGACGCGCTGCTGCGGGTCGAGCCGACGCCAGTCGTCGCCTTGAACCGCGCCGTCGCGGTGGCGATGCGCGACGGACCCGAGGCCGGGCTGCGGTTGGTCGACGCCCTCTTGGGGGACGGGCGGCTCGACGGCTACCACCTGCTGCACGCCGCGCGCGCCGACCTCCTGCGCCGCCTGGGGCGGGTCGACGACGCGCGTGATGCGTATCGGCTCGCCGCGAACCTGGCCCGGCAAGGGCCCGAACGGCGGTTCCTCGAGCGGCGGCTCCGCGGGCTCGCCGCCGGCGGCTGAATTTCTTGCGATCGGTGTCGATCGGCGTCGCCCGCGCACGACCATCGGTTGTTCCCGAACGCGGAACCCGTTCCCTTGACCATCCGAGAACTCCCGATGCCGCAACCGACTCCCTACCTCATCTTCCCCGGTACCTGCGCCGAGGCCATTCGCTTCTACGAGACCGCGATCGGCGGCAAGATCGAGGTGCTGATGACCATCGGCAACTCGCCGGCCGCGCCGCACTGCCCGGCCGAGGACGCGGATCGCATCATGCACGCCCGCCTCGGCCTGCCGGGCGGCGGCCTGCTGATGGCGGGCGACTGCCCGTCGACGATGCCGTTCCCCGCCCGGCAGACCGCCCACGTGGCGCTGAGCTACGACACCGTGGCCGAAGCCGAGAAGGTCTTCGCGGCGCTCAGCGTCGGTAGCGAGGTCGAGATGCCGATGGCGCCGTCGTTCTGGGCCAAGGCGTTCGGCATGTGCACCGATCGCTTCGGCATCGGCTGGATGGTGAATGGCGAACTCCTGCCCCTGCCCAAGGTCTCCTAGACCATGAAGTACCTCTGCCTCGTCTACCTGAGCAAGGAACAGTGGCACGGTTGCTCCGACCGGGATTGCTTCCGCTACGTGCAGGAGCTCGTCGACCGCGGCGCGCTGCTCGGCGGCGAGCCGCTGCACCCGGTCGAGACGGCGACCACGGTGCGCGTGCGCAACGGCGAGGTGGTGCTGACCGATGGACCCTTCGCGGAGACCAAGGAGCAGCTCGCCGGCTTCTACCTGGTCGACGCGAAGGACCTCAACGACGCGATCCGCATCGCCGCGCGCATTCCGCCGGCCAAGCACGGCAGCATCGAGGTGCGGCCGGTGCGCACCCTCGACGTTACGGAGCTGAACAACCCATGACCGACGCCAGCCACGAACTCACCATCACCCGCCTGATCGATGCGCCGCGCGCGACGCTCTACCGCTGCTGGACCGAGCCCGAGCTACTGAAGCAGTGGTTCTGTCCGCGGCCGTGGACGACGCCCGTGGTCGAACTCGACGTGCGACCCGGCGGCAGCAACTACATCCTGATGCGCGGCCCCAACGGTGAGGAGTCGCCCAACCGCGGCGTCTACCTCGAGGTCGTGCCCAACAGCAAACTCGTCGTGACCGACGCCTTCACCAAGGCCTGGCAGCCGTCGGCGAAGCCGTTCCTGACGATCGTCGTGACGTTTGCCGACGAGGCGGGCAAGACGCGCTACACGGCGCGGGCGCTGCATTGGTCCGAAGAGGATCGGCGGACGCACGAGCAGATGGGCTTCCACGCCGGTTGGGGGAAGGCAACCGACCAGCTCGAGGCGCTCGCTCGGACGTTGTGAGCGTTGTTCGCGCGGCTGCCTGACAGACAGGGTGGCAGTTTCCTGGTGGCGCTGTCATATTGGCGCACCGCGAACCGCGTCGCGCGGCGCCGATGCCCCGTAAGTCCCGCTCGGATCGTCCTTTCGCACCCTGGTGCGCCTGGCACGGGAGTCGCATTCCGGGGCGCTCGCCCAACCCACGGAGGCCGCGCATGGACATGAACAAGCTCACCCAGAAGTCGCAGGAAGCGCTGCAGCTCGCGCAGACCAAGGCGGTCGCCTTCGGTCACCAGCAGGTCGAACCAAAGCACCTGCTGCTCGCGCTGATCGAGCCGTCCGACGGCCTCGTGCGGCGGCTGCTGCAGAAGATGGAGGTGCCGGCCGACTCGCTGACGCAGGCGATCGAGGCCGAGGCGCGCAAGACGCCGAAGGTGACCGGTCCGGGCTTCTCGGCCGACAAGATCTACCTGACCCAGGATCTCGCGCAGGCGCTGACCGCCGCCGAGCAGCAGGCGACCAAGATGCGCGACGAGTACGTCTCGGTCGAGCACCTGTTCCTGGCACTGCTGCACGGCGCGAAGAACGGCCTCCGCGACGTCCTGCGCAAGTTCGCGATCGACGAGGCGCGCTTCCTCAATGCGCTCAAGGAGGTCCGCGGCAACCAGCGCGTGCAGAGTGCGAACCCGGAGACGACCTACGAGGCGCTCGAGCGCTATGGCCGTGACCTCGTGCAGATGGCGAAGCAGGGCAAGATGGACCCGGTGATCGGCCGCGACGAGGAGATCCGGCGCGTGATCCGCATCCTGTCGCGCAAGACCAAGAACAACCCGGTGCTGATCGGCGAGCCCGGCGTCGGCAAGACCGCGATCGCCGAAGGCCTCGCGCAGCGCATCGTCCGCGGCGACGTTCCCGAGGGCCTGAAGGACAAGACCGTGTTCGCGCTCGACATGGGCAGCCTGGTCGCCGGCGCGAAGTACCGCGGCGAGTTCGAGGAACGGCTCAAGGCGGTGCTGACCGAGGTCAAGAACAGCGAAGGTCGGATCCTGCTGTTCATCGACGAGCTGCACACGATCGTCGGCGCCGGCAAGGCCGAGGGCGCGATGGACGCCGGCAACATGCTGAAGCCGATGCTCGCGCGCGGCGAGCTGCACTGCATCGGTGCGACGACGCTCGACGAGTACCGCAAGTACATCGAGAAGGACGCGGCGCTCGAGCGGCGCTTCCAGCCGGTGCAGGTCGACCAGCCGAGCGTCGAGGACACGATCTCGATCCTGCGCGGCCTCAAGGAGCGCTTCGAGGTGCACCACGGCGTCAAGATCCAGGACGCGGCGCTCGTCCAGGCGTCGACGCTGTCGCACCGCTACATCACCGACCGCTTCCTGCCCGACAAGGCGATCGACCTCGTCGACGAGGCGTGCGCGATGATCCGCACCGAGATCGACTCGCTGCCGACCGAGCTCGACCAGGTCAGCCGCCGGCTGATGCAGCTCGAGATCGAGGAGACCGCGCTGACCAAGGAGAAGGACGCCGCCAGCAAGGCGCGGCTCGCCGAGCTCAAGAAGGACATCGCCGAGCTGCGGACCAAGGCCGACGCGATGCGCGCGCAGTACGAAGCCGAGAAGCAGGCGATCGGCAAGGTGCGCGCCTTGCGCGAGAAGATCGAGTCCCTGCGGCACCAGCAGCAGGACGCCGAGCGGCGCTACGACATGAACAAGGCCGCCGAGCTGAAGTACGGCGCGATCCCCGAAGCCGAGAAGGAGCTGGCCGCCGAAGAGGCGCGCATGGCGTCCGGCGAGCAGAAGGGCGAGCGGCTGCTGCGCGAGGAGGTCACCGGCGACGAGATCGCGCAGATCATCGCGCGCTGGACCGGCATCCCGGTGCAGCGGCTGATCGAGGGCGAGCGCGAGAAGCTGCTCAAGCTCGACCAGATCCTGCACGAGCGCGTGATCGGCCAGGACGAGGCCGTGCAGGCGGTCGCCGACGCGGTGATCCGCGCCCGTTCGGGCATCAAG
>CAYMRG010000077.1:0-13649 GCA_964392555.1 uncultured candidatus Brocadiaceae bacterium | reverse complement strand
TCTCCGACTCGATCGGTCGCAAGTGGCAGCTCGGCACGATCCAGCTCGACTACGTCGCGCCGGAGCGGTTCGACCTGACCTACATCGGCGACGACAGCAAGGAGCACCGGCCGGTGGTCATCCACCGCGCGATCTACGGCTCGTTCGAGCGCTTCATCGGCATCCTGATCGAGCACTTCGCCGGCAACTTCCCGGTCTGGCTCGCGCCGGTGCAGGCGATCGTGCTGCCGGTCGTCGATCGCCACCGCCCGTGGGCCGAAGAGGTCTGCCTGCGCCTGCGCGACGCCGGACTGCGCGTCGAGATCAACACCAGCGGCGAGAAGCTCGGCGCGCAGATCCGCGACGCGCAATTGGCCAAGATCCCCTATGCGCTGGTCGTCGGCGACAAGGAGGTCGAGGGCAAGGCGGTCTCGCCGCGCAAGCACGGCGCCGGCAAGGAGGCCGACCTCGGACTGATCCCGTTCGAGACGTTCCTGCAGCAGATCGGCGCCGAGGCGAAGGTGCCATTCTGAGCGTGAGTGCTCGCCGCGCCTAGCGCGGCGAGCACGCCAGCTCAGGACCTCGCCGCGCGCCTGCGGCGCGCCGCTTCGGTTCTGGAGCCGGAGCCTGGTCCGGCCAGACCGGTCGAATCTGCGCGCCTGGCAGGATCACTGCCGGGCGCGCTCACCTGGAGTCGTCAAATCTCCGCCAGGATGCAACGCGAGCCTCCGGCCGTCGTAGCCCTCGCGCGGGGCGGCTGCTTTGCACATCCAACCGTCCCACCGCACATGCGCCGGGGTTGTCCGTAGCGGACGTAAAGCTCGACTCTCCTTCTTCCCTTTCCCTGCGAGCTCCCCCGGCACCTTTTCTCCGCGCCTGCCTCGCCGCGCTGGTCGGGGCGGCAAGGCGACCGTAGCCTCGGCGCGCCGATGAAGAACCTCCTCCCCAACCTCGCCGGGGTCGTGCTCGGTCTGCTGTTCCTGATGGCCGGCGGCATGTTCCTGCTCGGCATGGTGCCGAAGACCGATCCGCCGCCCGAAGGTTCGCCGATGGCGCACTTCTTCGCCGCGCTGGCGCCGACCGGCTACCTGACGTTCGTCAAGGTGTGCGAGGTGCTCGGCGGGCTGCTGGTGATGATCCCGCGCACGCGTTGCCTCGGCCTCCTGGTGCTCGGACCGATCGCGCTCAACATCCTGGCCTTCCACCTGTTCGTCGGTGGCGCGAGCGGGCTCGTGCAGCCGATGACGGCGGCGGCGCTGCTGCTGCCGCTCTACCTGCTGTGGGCCGAGCGCAAGGCGTTCGCCGCGCTCGTGCGGTCGCCCCGCGCGTGAGGCGCCGGCGACCGCTCGACCTCAGTCGCGGCTGCGCGCGAGCAGCAGCAGGATGTGCTTGAACAGGATCACGACGTCGGTGAACAGCAGGATCGCGCCGGTCATCGCCATGTTCGTCGGCAGATGGCGCAGCACCATGCTGGTGTCATAGAGGATGTAGCCCGCCATCAGCACGACGACCGCGGCCGACATCCACAGGCCGAAGGTGAAGCCGGTCAGCCAGCCGATCAGGCTGGCGGCCAGCAGGGCCCAGAAGCCGAGCACCAGGATCCCGCGCAGGAACGAGAAGTCCTTGCCGGTCCACAGGACGAACACCGTCAGGCCGCCGAACACCAGCGCCGTGAGCCCGCTCGCCTGGGTGATGATCTCGGGGCCCTTCGTCGCGTTGACCATCAGCACGATCGGCGCGATCAGCAGCCCCAGCAGCACGACCCAGACCGCGTAGGCGATGGCGTTGATCGGCCGCGTCTCGGCGACCGCGTGCACGGCGTAGGACCCGCCGAGGAACAGGCCCATGTAGAGCAGCCAGCCCCAGCGGCTGCCGTAGATCACCTTCGCGAGGCCCATCGCCGCGTCGTGCACGACGGGGACGTGGGCGGCGCCCCACAGCGTCGCGGCGAAGCCGAGCATGCCGAGGAAGAGGATGCCCAGCCCGCACTTCTCACCAACCGCCGCGTCCGAGTGCGTCGATTTCGTCGCCCGGCAAGGAGGGCGACCGAAGCGCGCGGAGGCGGGGCCGTGGCCCCGCCGAGCACGCTGGCAGGGAGCGCGCGCAGCGCGCGAGCGCCGCAGGCGCTCGCCCGACGCCGCAGGGCGGCGAAAGCGGCGCGCTCGGTCGTGGTGGTGGTGGGAAGTGCGGGCTAGACGCGTTTCAGGAAATCCGCGCGCTCGGCGGCGGCGGCGAAGGCGGCGGGTGGAGGTGTGAGCTGGGCGTAGGGGTTGCGGTCGTCCATTCGCATTCGTTCCTCTTTGCGGTGGCGGACAACGTAGCCGCGGACGGCCCCCTGCCAAGCCGGCAATCCGGGCGAACGATGGATAGTTGGCCACCTTGGCGCCGCTGCGCCCTGGCACGAACTTGGCCGGCTTGCCGCGACCCGGATCCGATCTCCGGCGCGCAGTGCCCACGACACAGCCATGTTCCCCACCTCGGTCCGGACGCGCGCGCTCGTCGCCGCCGCCATCCTGCTCTGCCCCACGTTCTTCGCCGCCCGCTCGCTGCCGAGCCAGACGCCGCTGCAGACGCAGCTGTTCGGCACCTTCAACCAGCCCGTGCAACTGCTGGCGCCGCCCGGCGACGCACGGCGCGTGGTCATCGTCGAGAAGCCTGGCCAGCTCCGCCTCGTCAAGGACGGCGTGCCGCAGTCGCCGCTGTTCCTCGACATCGGCAACCTCGTGCTCGCCAACTACGAACAGGGCCTGCTCGGCATGGCCTTCCACCCGCAGTACGCGACCAACGGCTTCTTCTACCTCGACTATACGGCGGCCGGTTCCGGCACCACGACGATCGTGCGCTACCACGTCGCGCCGACGTCGCCGGACGTCGCGGACCCCGCCTCGGCGACGATCCTGCTGACGATCCCGCAGCCCTACGGCAACCACAACGGCGGGTCCCTGCGCTTCGGCCCGGACGGCTTCCTCTACATCGGCATGGGCGACGGCGGCGGCTCCTATGACCAGAACGGCAACGCGCAGAACGTCGACTCGCTGCTCGGTAAGCTGCTGCGCATCGACGTCGACAATCCTTCGGCCGGCCTCCCCTACGGCATCCCGGCCGGCAACCCGTACGCGGGCGCCATCACCGGCCGCGACGAGGTGGTCGCGATCGGCCTGCGCAATCCGTGGCAGTTCAGCTTCGACCGTCTGACCGGCGACCTCTACATCGGCGATGTCGGCCAGGACACGCGCGAAGAGATCGACTTCGTGCCGTGGGCGAACCTCGCGGTGCCGATCACGCCGACCACGGTCAAGAACTTCGGCTGGCGCTGCATGGAAGGCGATCACTGCACCGGCTTGTCGGGCTGCACCTGCAACGGTGCCACGCTGACGCCGCCGGTGACCTGGTACCAGACCGTCCCGTCGTACGCGGTGATCGGCGGCTACGTCTACCGCGGCTGCGCGATCCCCGACCTGCGCGGCACCTACTTCTTCGCCGACTTCGGCTCCGGCCAGATCTGGTCGCTGCAGATGCAGAACGGCGTGGCGACGAACCTGACGACGCGCACGGCCGAACTCGATCCCGCCGGCCCGGACACGATCACCGGCATCAGCGCGTTCGGCGAGGACGCCTGCGGGGAGCTCTACGTGATCGAGCACGCCGGCCAGGTGTGGAAGGTCGTGCCCGCGCCGCCGGCCCCGAACCCGGGCCTCGCCGGCTACGGCACCGGCACGCCGGGCTGCAGCGGCGCGCACACGCTGACCGCGAGCTGCCCGCCGGTGCTGCAGAACCCGACCTGGCGCATGCTCAGCGGCAACGCGCCGGCGAACGGCGTCGGCGTCGCCGTGCTCGGCGATGCGCAGGACCTGGCCGGCACCGACCCGGGGCTCGGTATCCGCTTGCACTTCCAGCTGGGCGGCGGCTGGTTCTCGTGGATCGCGTTCGCCGACGCGGCCGGCGTCGGCAGCGCGGCGCTGGCGATCCCGAGCACGCCGCAGCTGATCGGCTACCAGGTGTTCGGCCAGATCGTCTGGCTGTGGCCGGCGACCACGTGCACGCCGACCCCGAGCGGCCTGTCGTCGACGCCGGGGCTGGCGATCACGTTCCAGCCGTAGCGCCGCGGCTCACAACCGCGCAAAAGGGCTGGGAATGCGCGGCACCTTGCCGCGGCCGGCCGGCATACTCCCGGGCACTACGGGAGATCCATGCGACCACATTCCCACCTGCTCTACGCCCTCGTCCTGTCTTGCCTCGTCGCCTGCCACAAGGGCGGCGGCACCTCCTACCACCTCACGATCAGCGGCGTACCGGCCAGCGTCGACGAAGGAACCGCGGTCGCCCCCGCGATCACGGTCTCCGTCCTCGATGACCGGAACGTCGTCGCGACGACGCAGCAGCCGGTGATCACGCTGGCCTTGGCCAATGCCACGCTTGGCGCCACGCTGGCGTCCACGCAGACCGCCCAGGCCGTCGCTGGAGTCGCGACGTTCTCGGGCGTCACGTTCACCGGCGAAGCCGCGACCGTCAACCTGCTGGCGACGGCGCCGGGCACCGTCAGTGCCACGAGCAGCAGCTTTGCCGTGACGGCCGTCCCCACGCAGCTCGTCATCACCTCCGCGGTGCCGTCGACGCGGCTGCCGTTCGAAGCGTTCGACGTCACCGTCGAGCTGCGCTCGGCGCGCAACACCCTCGCGACGGCGGCGACCGACGTCATCACGCTCGCCACCGCGGCGATGCCCGACCTGCTGTGGCACGCGAGCGGCAACGGCACGCGCGTCACGGAACTGGTCGAAGCAACCACGGCGACGGTCGTGCAGAATCTGCCCAACATCGGCGGAGGCGAGATCTTCGGCGCGGTCTACGACCCGCAGCGCCAGCAACTGTTCGCGACGAACATCAATTCGCGCCTGCTCGCGGTCGACCCCGCCTCCGGCGACGAGGCCTTCTACTTCAACCAGAACACGGCGAGCGACGACCTGCGCGGCCTGGTGTTCGATGACCAGGGGACGGCGTACGCCGCCAACAGCCAGAACGACACGCTGCGCACCGTGGACCTCGCCAGCGGGTCCGATACGGCGGCCGGCTCGTTCACCTTGGCCGGCTTCACGATCACCGGCGTGCTCGGGTTCGCCAAGCAACCGGTCACCGGCACGGTGTTCGCCATCGCCAAGGCGAGCCCGACCCGTCGGTTGTGCACCGTGGACCTCACGACCGGCACGCTGACCGACATCGGCGACCTGGGCGCAAACTTCTCGGCGCTCACATTCAGCGAGTCCGGCACGCTCTACGGCGTCACCGGCGACGGCGGGACGCCGTCGGAGACGCTGTTCACGATCGACCCGGCGACCGCGGTGTCGACGCAGGTCGGCGCGCTCGGCAACGGCGCCGACGGCGAGGTCATCGCCTGGATCCCGCGCACGATCCACGGCACGACGTCGGTCGCGGCCGTCGGCGGCGTGGCGACCTTCACCGGAGTGTACTTCGATGTGATCGGCACCGGCTACACGCTCACCGCCAGCGGCCCGCGCGGCACGGCGGCCACCAGCTCGGCGATCGACGTCGCCGGCGCGGTGACGCCGACCGCCACCCTCGAGTTCGCGTCGGGCAGCTCGACGGTCGCCGAGAACGTCACCGGCGGGGTCACCGAGATCACGTTGCAGCTGTCCGCAGCACAGACCTTCGCGATCCCGGTGACGCTGTTCGTCGATGCGGCCAGCACGGCCACGCTCGGCGGCGCAACGCCCGACGCGACCATCGCCGCTGCGTTCCGGGTGGTGATCCCAGCGGGCGCGACGAGTTTCACCTTCCAGGTGCCGATCGTCGACGACACCGATGCGGAGACCGACGAGACGTTGGTCTTCACCCTGCAATCGGCCGCGCTGACGGCCGGTTTCGGCGGCGTGACGACGCACACCCTGACGATCACGAGCAACGAGTGACCGCCCATCGCCGGATGGCGTCGGGCGCTGGCGGGCGCTAGCGTCCGCCGCCATGCCACGCCAGCGCTCGGTCCGTCGTCCGGCTCCGCTCCCCCTGCTGCGACGCCTCGAGGCCGGGAAGGCCGAATTCGGCGGCGACGCGGCGGCGCAGAAGCTCGCGCTGCTCGACGCACTCGCGGCGGCGAAGTTGCCGACGGCCGACGCGGTGGCGCGGCTGCACGAGGCGCTGTGTTTCCTGCGCGCGCATCCGGACGACGCCGCGGTGCTCGCGAAGGTCGCGGCGATGCTCGACGGTTTCGCCAAACGCGCCGATCTGCGACGCTTCCGCAACCAGCTCGCCGACTCCGGCATCGCCGGCACCGCGATCCGCTACTCGTTCTTCGCCGACACCGCGCGCTGGCTGTCGCAGCGGTTTCCCGGCGCACTGCGCATCCTCTGGCGCGACTACGAACGCGAAGACCTCCTGCTGCAACGGCTGCCGCTGCTGGCGACGTGGCCCGAGACGCCGGGCCTCGACGAGATCAGCTGGCCGGCGCGCGACTGGCTGCGGCGTCTCGCCGGCCCGGCCACCAGCGACGCCGACTTCGTGATCGGGCGCTGCCAGAAGCTGCCCGGCAGCCAGGCGACGCGCGAGGCGTTCTACGAGGAACTCGAGCTCGAGCTCGAACTGCAGCCGCGCGCCGACACGCCGTCGCGTTCGCGCGCGCACGCCGAGCGCCCTGTGCACTTCCAGGCCACGCCGCTGCGGCGCGAACGGCCCGACCTGCAGAAGGCGCTGCGGCAGCGCGCGCGCGTCGAGCCGGTCGACGAGGCCACCGGCTCGCGCTACGTCGCGCTGGCGCGCGAGGCGATGGTGCTGCGGCACCGCGACCTCGACGCGTTCGCCTACGGCGACCCGCGCGACGTGCGGCTGTTCGACTGCGGCGACGGCCTCGAATTCGCCGTGATCGGCATGCAGCCCGAACGGCGGCTGCTGCTCGAAGCGGTCTACGCCTACGTCACGCTGAAGAACGGCGTGCCGATCGGCTACGTGCTGACCAGCGGGCTCTTCGGCAGTTCGGAGATCGCCTACAACGTGTTCGACACGTGGCGCGGTGGCGAGGCGGGGCTCGTCTACGGCCACGTGCTCGCGGTGACGCGGCAGCTCTACGGCTCCGACACGTTCACGATCTATCCCTACCAGCTCGGCGGCGAAGGCAACACCGAAGGGCTGCAGTCGGGCTCGTGGTGGTTCTACCAGAAGCTCGGCTTCCGCGCGCGCGACCCCGAGGTGCTCGCCGGCATGACGCAAGAGCTCGAACGCATGGCGAAGCAGAAGGGCTACCGTACGCCGATCAAGACGCTGGCGCGGCTCGCCGAGCACAACGTCTACTGGTCGGCGGGCAAGCCCCGCGACGACGTGATCGGCGTGTTCCCGCTGGCCAACATCGGCCTGGCGGTCACCGACCTGCTGGCGCAGCGCTTCGGCGCCGACCGCGAACGCGGCGAACGCGTCTGCGCCGACGAGGCGGCCGAGCTGCTCGGCGTGCGCGGCTGGCAGAAGTGGGCCGATGGTGAACGGCTGTGGTGGCAGCGCTGGTCGCCGTTGCTCCTCGCACTGCGCGGCGTCGCGACCTGGAGCGAGGCCGATCGCGCGGCCCTCGTCGACGTCGTGCGCAAGAAGGGCGGCCAGCGCGAGAGCGATTACGTCGCCGCGCTCGACGCGCACAAACCGCTGCGCAAAGCGCTGCGGCAGCTCGCGGCGGCCGAACGCTGACGATTCCGCTCGCCTACGCGCCGGGCAGCCGCCGGATCGGCCGCAGCCCGAGGTCGACCGGGCGCGAGTCGATCGGGCCGAGCGACCAGATCCCGCTGCGCGACCGACTGCCGACCATCAGGTAGCTGCCGCCGCGCCCCGAGCGATCGCCGGGACGCGTCGCCGCTCGCCGCGCGCCTTCGCCCGGCAGGAAGCCCAGGTTGTTGGGCGACGGCGAATCGCGACACCACTCGGCGACGTTGCCGTAGACGTCGAAAAGGCCGAACGGATTCGCCTTGAACCTCCCGACCCAGGTGGCGATCTCACAGCCGTCGTCGAACGCCTCGTGGTCGCCACTGGCCCCCAAATGACCGACCGAAGTGGCGTCGCTGAGGTTGGCGCACCCCGCCAAGGAGGCGGACTCCGCACCGCACCAGTAGGGCGTCGTAGTGCCCGCGCGGCAGGCGTATTCCCACTGCGCCTCGGTCGGCAGGGCCAGGCCCTGCCGCTCGAGCAGTTGCACGGTCATGGTCCAACTGACGCGCCCCACCGGATAGCGCGCCGTCACGATCAGATCCCGCGGCCCGACGATGCCGATCGGCCAACCGCTCGGATAGCGCAGCCGCTCGTCGCCCTCGAAGAGCTTCGCCCACTGGCCCTGGGTCAGTTCGTGCCGTGCGATCAGGAAGGGCCGCAGGTTCACCATCTGCACCGGCCCCTGGAAGTCCACCGCCGCCGGGTTGTAGTTGGGCTGCTGCGGATCCATCGCCTGCTCACCCATCGCGAACTCGCCGCCGGGCAGCAGCACGAACACGATGCCCGTGTCCTCGCCGATCTCGATGCGCCCGTCGCTCGCGTGGCGCGGAATCGGCAACGCCGCCGGGTCGCCGACGCCATCCCAGGCCGAACGCAGGTCGTAGAACTCCCACAGCTTCGTCACCGGGTTCATGCCGATCGGCACGAGTCCCACGACCTCTTCGTCGACCAGGGGCAGGGCGCAACCGCGGTAGAGCTTGCTCGCGACGACGTCGTCGGCCGCGGCGATCGCCGCGCGCGCCTCGGGCCACGTGACCCGTGCGTTCGGGTGACGGCGGGACAGTTCGCCGATCTGGCGTGCCCAGGTCAGCCGCGTCGCGACCTGCACCTTCTGCTCGGCGAGCACGCGATCGATGCGCGCCAGCAGGCCGGCCAGGGTGTCGTGCAGGAACTGCGTCGCGTCGTCGACACAGCGGCAGGCGCGGCGCGTCGCGAGGCGCTGCCGCAGGTCGGCGACCTCGGCGAGCAACGGTGCGCGCCGCACTTCGCGGTCGATGCAACCGGCCTCGACCATGGCGCGATGGGTCCGAAAGTTGTCCTTCTGTGCAGCGGGCGCCAGTTCGATCGCCAGGTCGCTGGCGGCCCGCGCGGCATCGTCCTGACCGCCGAGCAGCAGCGCCCAGGCCAGCGTGTCCTGGAAGTTGTATTCCTCCGGTTCTCCCGCGGCGCGCGCCACGGCCAGCCGCGCGAAGCCGATCGCGGCCTCGGCCTCGCCATGGGCCGTGCGGTCCGACTCGCGCGGGCTGCAGCGCTCCCAGGCCAGCTGGTTGAGCGCGGCGACCGTGAGCCCTTGCTGCTCGGCGGTCGGCTCCGGCACGCGACCGTCTGCACGGCCGGTGCGGACCGCCAGCGCGTGGTCCAGTTCCCCGAGTTGCGCCTCGGCCGACGCGAGCGCGGCCCGATCCGCGACGGTCGCCGGATCGTCGGCGATCGGCTGCGCCGCCGCGCGGAGGTTCACCAGCGCGCTGGCGATGGCGGGGCGAAGGTTCTCGAGCCTGGCACAGTCCTCGGCGAGCCAGGCGGCGAGCGCGGTCACCTTCGCCGGCGTCGCCGGGAACAGCGCCGCCGCGCGCGCGACGGCCTGGTCGCAGAGGACCACGCCGGCGAGCAGGTCGTAGTCGCGCACCTTCGCGGCGAACGCGTGCTTGGCCGCCGTCTCACGTGCCGCCAGCGTCGCGTTGTCGTTTGCGCGTCGGGCGGCGAGCAGCCACAGACCGGCGGTCGCCGCGAGGCCGACGAACAGGATCGCCAGCGCGGCCGCCTGCCACGGTTCGCGCCGCATCCAGCGCGCGAGCCGTTCGCCGGCGTTCGGCAGGCGCGCGGTCACCGGCCCGCCGTTCTGCACCGCGCGCAGGTCGGCAAGCATCGCAGCCGCCGACGCGTAGCGCCGCACGCGGTCCTTGGCCAGCGCTCGGTCGACGACCGCCGCGAGGTCGCGCGAAACGCCGGGACGGCCCAGCAGCGACGGCGGCTCGGCGCCGAGCACGTTCTGGAACGTCGCCTGCTGCGTCGCCGCGGCGAACGGATGGCGCCCGGCCAGCAGTTCGCACAGCACCACGCCGGCCGACCAGACGTCGGTGCGCGCGTCGACCGGTTCACCGCGCAGCTGCTCCGGCGAGGCGTAGTCGAGCGTGCCGACGAACCCACCCTCGCGCGTCAGCGACGGCAGCGCCTCGTCGCTGGCGACGCCGAAGTCGGTCAGCAGCGGCGTGCCATCCGCGCGCACCAGGATGTTGGCCGGCTTGACGTCGCGGTGGACCAGGCCCTGCGCGTGCGCGTGCGCCAGCGCGTCGAGCAGTTGCACGCTCAGGGCGACCGCCGCGGCCGGCGCCGCGAAGCGTTCGCGGCAGCCGTGCAGCGATGCGCCGTCGACGAGCTGCATGGCGAAGAAGTGCTGCCCGCCGTCGCTGCCGAAGCCGTAGACCTCGACCAGGTTCGGGTGCCGCAACCGCCCCGCCGCCGCCGCCTCGCGGCGGAAGCGCGCGACCGCGCTCGGGCTCGCGACCAGCGCCGGCGCCAGCACCTTGACCGCGACGCGGCGGTCGAGCGAACGCTGCCACGCCTCGTAGACGATGCCCATGCCGCCGCGGCCGAGTTCGCGCACCAACCGGTAGTCGCCGAGCACGGCCCCCATGTCGTCCGCGCCGGCTGCGTCGCCGCTCGCCATCGACTCGAGCAGGTCGCGCAGTTCCGGATGGTCGGCCGCCAGCCGATCGGTGTCGGGCCGCGTCGCCGCGTCGCCGGCGAGGAACAGCTCGAGCGCGCGTTCGAGCCGTGCGCCGGGGTCGCTGGGGCGGGTGGCCTCCGGCTGGTCGGGTGGATCTGTTGGCGCCATGGCGGTCGGCGCCGCAGTCTACCGCTGCCGCCTCGCAGCGCGTCCTGCGGCCTGCAACCAAAGGTTGCGCGGCGCTGCGCGCCGCCAGAAGAGGCCGCAGGCGCGCTGCAGTCTCAGGGGCGAGGCGCCAGCGCCACGAACGGCGTGTCCTCCCCGCCGGTGCACCGAGGTAGGTCGAGTAGCGATGCTGCTGGGCCGTCGGCAGCGTCGGATCGATCTGCGTCACGAGCAGATCGCCGCCGCCGACCGGCGCCGCATGGAACGCACCGGGCGTCGTCGGGTAGGTGAGCGCGCCCGTGGCGCCGACCACCGTCACCCTGCCGTTGTCGTCCTGCGCCATGTCGTTGGGCAGGGCGCCGCCGCTGACGGCGACGCCGCCGAACACCACCGAGTAGAGGATGCCAGGATCGATGACCAGCGGTTCGTCACCGCGCCGAACGCGGTCGCATCGGCGCGCCAGCGCGACGGATCGCCGACGAAGAAGGCGTGGCGACCGGACAGCTCGGTCGCAGGAACCGCCGCCACCGCCGCGGGCCCGGCGCCGACGAACCGCAGGTGCACCGCCGCGCCCTGGCGCGGCGCACGCGGACGATGCGCGCGCGACGCGGCGCTGGCGGTCGGCACCTCGGGCGCCGCGGCCGCGGCGACGAAGCTGATGCGGATGCCGTCGTCGCCGACGAACGCCGTGGTCGCGCCGAAGCGCGCCACGAAGCCCGGCGGCTGGTCCCACTGGCCGACGTTCGGCACGTAGGCGACGTTCGCGGCGGGTGGCAGCACCGCGGCAGGCAGCGCGGCGGCGCCGAGGCGCTGCGCCGCCAGCGGAATCGAGAGGAGCACCGCGCCCAGGCTCGCGGCGATGACGGGGAGGAGTCTGGCCATCGCTGCGCCATGCGCCCGCGGCGTGCGAGCTGATACCGGAAAAAACGCGGTGCCGCCTTCTTCAGGGCACCAGCACGAACGGGATCGCCTCGGCCGCAAGCGTCGGCGCCCCATCGACGACGTCGATCTGCGCCCGCAGACGCTTGCCGGACGTGGTCGTGGCTTCACAGCCAACCGTGCCAAGCGGCAGGAAGCTCGTCAGCGGCAGCGGGAACGCCTTGTCCAGCGGCAACGCGAACCGGTAGAGCGTCTCGCCCGAAGCCGGCACGAAGAAGCGGCCGGACAGCACGCCGTCGTCGGGTCCGACCGGCAGGTGCCGCAGCCGGAACTGGCGGCGGACGGCCGGCAGCAGCGTCGACCGGAGCGCCGTCGTCGTGCCGGCCACGATGTGCACGGGCACCGTCTGCCAGACGAAGTCGTCGCCGATCGCCTGCACCAGGTAGTCCCCCGGCAGCAGCGCCTGCTGTCCGCTCGCCGCGTGCAGCGTCGCGCAGCGCCGCTCGTCCGCCGCGCTGCGGATCGTCACGACCGGCGCATGCGGCTCGCCGCCCGCCGCGAACTCCAGCGAGTAGTCGAGCCATGCGGCCGCCGGCGCCGCGAACTCGACCACCGCGGTGGCGCCCGCGTCGATCCCCACCTCCGGCAGTTCGAAGCCGGGTTGCGCCGGATCCGGCGATTCGACCGCCAGCGAGTAGCTGCCGATCGGCAGGTTCGGCTGCGCGAACCGCCCGGTGGCGTCGGTCGAGCCCAGCGCGATCCAGGCGCCGCCGGGTCCCGCCAGCGCGAGCGGTGCGTTCGCGTACGGCCGGCCCGCGGCATCGGTGATCCGGCCGAGCAGGGTCCCGGCATCGCACAGCGACGGCGGCACGCGCAGGACCGTCTCGCCGTCGGGCGACACACGGCAGAACGCGGCGGCCGGAGCCCAGGTCGGGGACGTCGGCGGGCGCAGCAGCAACGCCGACCAGTCGGTTGCCAGGCCACACGGCAGCTCGAATGCGCCGCTCGCGTCGGCCGTCGCGTCGATCGTCGCGTCCTCGCTGCTGCGCGCGGCGGCGCGCGGCAAGGCCACCTGCCACCCCGCGAGCGCCACGCCGCCGGTGGTGACGATGCGGCCGCGGCGGCGCGGCGTGCCCGGCAGCGCGATCTGCACGTCGTCGCCGGCACCGGTCAGCGTGACCACCAGCTCGCGCACATCGCCATCGCGCGACCAGGCCAGCAGGCCCACTTCGCCGCACGGCAGCGCGGCGAAGCGGAACGAGCCGTCCGCAGCGGTGCGGGCATCGACCGCCGCGAACGTCGCATCGGTGCGGCAGGCGACGTGGACGTCGCCGACCCCCACGCCGCCCGCATCGACGACCCGACCGGTCAGGCTGCTGCCGGTCTGCAGGACGACTCGCACGCGCGTCTCGTCGTCACCGGCCACCGCGACGACGCGGCCGGCCGGGGCGCACCCCGGTGCGCGCACGAGCAGCGGCAGCCACCCGGGCACGAGCCCGCCGGCCCGCCAGCAGCCCGCGTCGTCGCTGCGGCCGCGCAACGGCGGCGCCAGCGCCAACCATTCGTCGGCGGGCAGGTTGCCGGCCTCGGCGTGCCCCAGGACGATCGCCGCATCGCGGCACGGCGCGCCGTCCGGCCCGACGACCTCGATCGCCACGGCGCCACCGCGACGCGCCAGCACGATGGTGCCGAGGTCGCCGTCCGACACGGCCCGCATCGGCGTCGACGCGAACCCGTCGGCGCGCACCGCCAGCCGCGAACCTTCGGCCACGGCGGCCAGGGCGAACGTACCGTCGGCACCGCTGCGCGCCACGTCGCTGCCCGCGCGGGCCGCGTTGGCGCCCGCCAGCCAGATGCTGGCACCGGCCACCGGCCGCCCCGCCGCATCGACGACCAGGCCGCGCACGTCCCGACCGCCGACGACGCGCAGCTCGGCGGCGCGATCCTCGGCGGCCAGATCGCGCGTCGGGCCGCGATCGCAGCG
>CAYMRG010000076.1:8848-13723 GCA_964392555.1 uncultured candidatus Brocadiaceae bacterium | reverse complement strand
CACCGGGTCGGCGATCGGCTTGTCGATGTCGATGGTCGGCACGTTGTGGTCCTCGGTGGCGATCGTCAGGTCCGGGCGGCGGACGGCGCGGCCGTTCAGCCGGAGCCCGTCGAAGGCCTGCGGGCTGGTCACCTCGTGCACCAGATGCAGGTCGATGTACAGCAGGTCCGGCTCGCCGGGGGCGGCATGGACGACGTGGGCGTCCCAGACCTTCTGGGGGAGCGTGCGTGGCGTGTCGCTCATCTGATCTCACTTTCTGAGATATGATTCTCGGTATGGAGAGCGTATCCGGTGTCGGCGTCGTCGACAAGACGGCTGCCCTGCTGCGCGCCCTGGCCGACGGCCCGGCCGATCTGGCCGACGTGCAGCGCCGCACTGCGCTGCCCCGGGCCACCGCGCATCGCCTGCTCGTCGCGCTCGAAGCCCACCATCTCGTCCGGCGCGACGGTGCCGGCCGCTTCGTCCTCGGGTTCCAGCTGATCCGTCTCGGGCAGGCTGCTGCCGCGGCGTTCCCCCTGGCCGAGGTCGCTCGGCCGATCCTCGAGGCGCTGCGCACCGCCACGGGCGAGAGCGCCCAGCTGTACGTCCGCGAAGGAGACGACCGGCGCTGCGTCGTGTCCCTGCCGTCGCGTCACGCGCTCCGCTGGACGGTCGTCGAGGGCTCGCTGTTGCCACTCGACCGTGGCAGCGCCGGGCGTGTGCTGTCCGGTGGGCCGGACCTGGTCGCCAGCGTCGCCGAGCGTGAGGCCGGTGTCGCCAGCGTCAGCGCCGCCGTGCGCGACCGCGGCACGCTCGTCGCCGCGGTCGGTATCAGCGGCCCGATCGAGCGGCTGTCGCGCGACCCCGGCGCGACGTTCGGCGACGCGGTGCGCGACGCCGCGGCGACGTTGTCGTCAGCACTCGGCCGGCTGGGCTGACCCAGGCCCGACCCGGCCGAGGCGCGACTCAGATCGCCAGCAGGTCGACGATCAGGATCACGTCGGGGTTCGCCGGCAGGCCGTTGTCGGGGTCGCCTGCCGCGCCGAAGCCCTTGGCGAACGGGACGTGCAGTTGGCGCCGGCCACCGACCTTCATCCCCACCAGGCCCGTGTTCATCGCCTCGACCTTCATCTGGCCGAGCTGGATCTGGGTCGCGCCGTCCGATGTCCACGACGACACCAGCGACGCCCCGGTGTCGGCACGGTAGAACGCGTACTGGATGGTGCCGGACTGGCCCGACGCCCACGTGGCACCGGTCCCGACGATCAGGTCCTTGGTCGACACGTCGGCCGCGTTCGGCTCTGGCGTCACGGTGTCGGCCGGCGCCGGGTTGTCGTTGACGCCGAGCACGTCGACCACGAACGTCAGCGCCTCGTTGGCCCGGATCACGTCGCCCCGGGCCTGGTCCTTGTACGCCAGCGAGCTGGGGATGTCGAGCCGGCGCCGGCCACCCGCCTGCACGCCGATCAGCCCCTGGTCCCAGCCTTCGATCACGGCACCCTTGCCAAGCGTGACGACGAACGGCTGGCCCTTCTCGTAGCTGTTGTCGAACTCCTTGCCATCCGAGGACCGGACGCCCACGTAGTGCAGCACGACGGTGGATCCGGCCTTGGCCGCGGGGCCCGTTCCTGTCCTCAGGTCGGTGATGACCAGCTTGGTCGGGATCGTCGACGGGGTCTGGACCGACGGCTTGGTGAGCGCCGAGCTGCCGCCCGTTCCCGGCGTCGCCGTGCCGGCGCTGGCCGCGGTGGTCGTCGCCGTGGTGGTCGAGCCGGTGGTCGAGCTGATGGTCGTGGTGGTCGTCGTCTTCTCGTCGCTGCACGCGGCGACCAACAGCCCGAGCCCCACGACGGCGACGGCGAGCGGGCGAGGAGTTCGATGAGACATGGGTGGCGACGCTACCGGCGGCTGCGCCGCGCATGGCCGCGGCGCGTCATCCACGCCTGTTCGGCCGCGCCCATCGGCGTGCTCGGCGGCCCGTCGGCAAACGGCCACAGCTCCATCGCGATCCGGCGGTAGTTGCCCGTGGCACGCAGCTCGCCGAGCAGGGCGTACAGGCCGAGGTTGATCCGCTGGATGAACACGAACGCCTTGGGGACGGTGGCGAACTGGGAGATCGGGCTGCTGCGGTCGAAGGTGTGGCGGACGATCCGGCTGGCGTACTCGCCCGACCATGTCACCGGCCGGTCCTCGCGCACGCTCTCGTAGAACTGGCCGAAGTACTGCCCGATGGCGTCGTTGTCGGCGGGGCAGCCTGGCGCGAGCAGGCCGGCGCGTTCGACGACGGAGCGGAACTCGACGATGTCGTGGTCGTAGGCCGCGCTGCGGACCATCGCCACGAAGGTGTCCATCTCGTTGACGGTGAAGTGCTTGACCAACCCGAAGTCGAGGAACGTGACCTTGCCGCCGCGGTGGAACAGGTAGTTGCCGGGGTGCGGGTCGCCGTTGAACGCGTGCATCCCGTACAGGCTGCGGAACACGAATCGGAACAGCGTCTCACCGATCAGGTCACGCTCGTCCTGCGTCCAGGTCAGTGCCGTCGCCCAGGTCGCGCCGTCGGCCAGCTCGCTGGTCAGCACCCGCCCGGTCGACAGCGCGGCGATCACCTTCGGGACCCGAATGGTCGGGTGGCCGTCGAAGAACTCGGCGAACGCCGGTGCACCGAGCACCTGCTGCAGCGCCGTGAAGTGCGTCAGCGTCGTGCCGTTGATCGGCTTGGCGACCCCGCAGCGGCCCCGCCACTTCGGATCGATCAGGTCGCGGTAGCCGGTGGGCCACTGCCGTGGATCGGGCAGCTTGTCGGTGTTGACGATCAGCACCCGCGCGCGCGCCGCGAAGCCGGTCCAGTGATGCTGGGGATCCTGGAACGCCGCCGGGATCGCCGCCGCGGCCGGGGAGTCGTAGGGCTCGAGCAGGCCGAGCTGCGCGAGGCGCACGGTGTGCGCCAGCTCGTTGTTCCAGAACACCGAGCAGCGCGGGTTGGACTTCTCCTCGTTGATCGCGCTGACCAGGCCGACGGTCTTCGTGCCCTCGGTGTCGTAGCGCTGGTCGATGGCGAAGCCGAGCTCCTTGCTGAACTGCTTCAGCAGCGGCTCGCTGAACTCCTGGTCGAGGGTGCAGTAGACCTTGGGGTTGCTGTGGGCTTCGGCGCCGCAGGCGGCGAACGCGGGCAGCAGGACGAGCAGGAACGCGGGGGAGATGGCGCGCATGGCAGTGGGTCGGGCTCGGGGTTGCCGGTGGATCAGGGGGTCACTTGTCGCGGTAGAGCTTGTGGCAGTCCTTGCAGCTCTGGCCGATCGCGGCGACGGCCTCACCGGCCTCGGTGCCCTGGCCGGCGCGGACCGCCGCGTCGAGCTTTGCCGTCAGCTCGATCGCGTGCCGTAGCTTCTGCTGGTAGTCGGCGGGCAGCTTGCTGCTCTCGGCGTCGTGCTCGAGGCCGGCGAACAGCGTCGCGAGCCGCTTGGTCTCGTGCGTCGCGACCAGGTCCGGGTGCTCGGCCGGCGCCTTCCAGCCGGCCTTGTGGGCCTGCTTGACCAGATCGATCACCTGATCGATCTCGGACATCGTCGCGACCATGCCGCTGGTCTTGGTCAGGCTCGGGAAGCTCGCGGGATCGGCCTTCAGCTCGCCGGCGGGCAGCGGCTTCGCGTCGTGCACGGCCTGCCAAAGGCCGGCGTACTCCGGCGCCGTGCCGGAGATCTTCATCTTCGCCTCGGCCTGGACGTTCGTCAGCTTGCCGGCCAGGATCGCTGCGCTCGCCAGCGCGGCGGCGCTCCGGTGCTTGCCGTGGTGGCAGTGCATGTAGATCGGTCCGGGCAGGTTCGCGATCGCCTGCGCGAGCTGCTTCTGCCGCTCGGGTGTCACGGTGTCGTAGCTGATCGGCAGGTGCACGTAGCGGATGCCGACCGCCTTCGCGCCGGCGAGGTCGGGCGCGGCGCCGTCGACCGTGATGATCGTCTTGATGCCCATCGCCGCCAGCGTGCGCAGGCCTTCGGCGCCCTCGGGGACGCCGCCGCAGACCAGGTTCGGCGCATAGCTGACGACGTTGTGCAGGCCGGGCATCTGCGTCGTGCCGGGCGCGTCGAGCGGCGGCAGCGCGACCTCGGGGGCGATCGTCGGTTCGTGGCGTTCGCCGTCGGCGGTGTGGCACGCGGCGAGCGCGAGCAGGCCGGCGAAGGCGACGGCGGCGAGGGTCGAAGGGGCGAGGATGCGAGCGGCAGAGGAGATCATCGGTGGTGTGCAGGCAAGCGGTGTGCCGAGGTCGGGGTCGTGGTCGGAGTTCGAGGTCAGAGGTCGTCGTCGCGCAGCTCGCTGGACCTCGCGGCGCGCGCCTCGTTGGCGTCGAGGTCGAGTTCCTTGAGGCGGCGGTGCAGGTGGCCGCGCGAGATGCCGGCGTGCTGGGCCGCATCGGTGATGCAGCCGCCGCAGCGGTGCAGCAACGCCGCGAAGTACGCCTGGTCGAACCGGCGGCGGGCGGCTTCGTAGTCGTTGCCGCCGGTCGCGTCGCTGCCGGCGGGGCCGCGCAGGGCCGGCGGCAGGTCGTCGATGCCGAGTTCGGCGCGCGCACCGGCCAGCACGGCCATGCGCTGCACGACGTTCTCGAGCTCGCGGACGTTGCCGGGCCAGTCGTAGACGCTGAGCGCGGCGAGCGCCTCGGCCGAGACGGTGCGCGCTGTGCCGTCGCTGGTCGGCAGGCGCCGCAGGTTCTGCTCGACGAGCACGGGCACGTCCTCGCGCCGTTCGCGCAGCGCCGGCACGCGCAGGCTGACGACGTCCAGTCGCCACAGCAGCTCGGGCCGGAAGCGGCCGTCGGCGGACAGCGCGTCCAGGTCGGGGGAGGTCGCGGCGACGTAGAGCACGTCGACGCGAGCGGGGTCGGTGGCGCCGAGCGGCGGG
>CAYMRG010000076.1:0-8838 GCA_964392555.1 uncultured candidatus Brocadiaceae bacterium | reverse complement strand
AGGTAGGTTACCAGCCCCACGCTCGCGAGGGCCAGCGAGGCGGCGACGATGGTGGCCAGCACGGCCAGGTAGCGCACCTAGAACTTCCACACCTTCTTATTGCGGTGCATCGCACCGATCTCGGCGGGCGGCACCGGTTCGGTCGCGCCGAGCGGCAGGAACTCGCGCTCCTGCAGGAAGTGCTCGATCTTCGCCTGGGCGGCCGGGCTCATGTCGGCGATCTCGTCGAGCAGCAGCGTGCCGCGGTGCGCGCGCCACAGCAGGCCGGTGCGGCGCGTGCGCGCGCCGGTGAACGCGCCGGGTTCGTGGCCGAACAGTTCGCTCTCGACCAGCGTGTCCGGCACCGCCGCGCAGTTCATCGCGACGAACGGCTGGTTGCGGCGCGCCGAGCCGAGGTGCAGCGCCTTCGCCACCACGCCCTTGCCGGTGCCCGATTCGCCGGTCAGCAGCACGGTCGCGGTCGCGTCGCGCACCAGCTCGATCTGGCGCAGCAGCTCGCGCATCGCCGGGCTCTTCGCGGCGAGGCCGGCGCCGCCGTCGGCCGGCTCGAGCAGCGCGCGCAGGTTGCGGTTCTCGCGCGCCATGCGCCGCTGCTCGGCGGCGCGTTCGAGGCGCAGCTGCAGTTCCTCGATCGGGAACGGCTTGGTGACGAAGTCGGCGGCACCACCCTGCATCGCCGAGACCGCGGTGGCGATCGTGCCGTGCGCGGTCATCAGGAGGACGGTTGCCTCCGCGTCGAGGCTGCGGATCTGCTGCAGGGCCTGCAGCCCGTCGACGCCCGGCATCTTCAGGTCGAGTACCGCGAGGTCGTAGGGCGCGGTCCGCCACGCCTTGACCGCGGCCTCGCCGTCGCCGACCGCGTCGACACGGTGGCCGAGCCGGCGCAGGCCGCGCTCGACGAAATGCCGCATGCTCTCCTCATCGTCGGCGACCAGGATGCGCAGCGGCAGGCTCGCGCCGGGCGTCGCCCCGGCGGTCGCGGCGGCCGGCGGGGCACTCGCATCGACGGGGAGAGGGTCGTTCATCACGTTGCCCTGAGGCAACTTCGGGACCAGTGTCGCATTCCCGTGCAGGCCACGTCCCGGCGGTGTCGCATCGGTGACACGCTGTTTCGTTTTCGTAACCGACCGCAACGCGCGTCACCGCTTTGCGTCACCCGCTTGCGGCGCGGCGAATACAGTTCCGGGCAGTGGCAGCAGGACCGTGAACGACGCGCCCTGGCCTGGTGGCGAGGCGACTTCGATGCTACCGCCGTGGGCAGTGACGATGCCGTAGGAGACCGACAGGCCGAGGCCGGTGCCGCGCTCGCCGTGGCCGCGGTTGGAGAAGAACGGCTCGAAGATGTGCGGCAGGTCGGCGGCGGCGATGCCGTGGCCGGAGTCGCGCACCGTGATCGCGGCGTCCGCGCCGCGGCGCGCGACGGTGACGTGCAAGGTGCCGCCATCGGGCATCGCCTGCAGCGCGTTGGTCAGCAGGTTGACGACCACCTGATGCAGCGCGTCGGCGTCGCCGCGCAGCGCGATGCCCGGCGCGAGCTCCCGTTCGACGCGCACGGCCTGACGGCGCGCCGCCGGCTCGCAGAGGCGCAGCGCGTCGTCGACGACCACGGCGAGATCGAGGTCGGTGCGGTTCTCGACCGAGTGGCGGGCGAAACGCAGTAGCTGGTGGACGATGCCGGTCGCGCGATCGGCGGCGCGTGTGATCACGCCGAGCGTCTCGCGGCGGTCGGCGACGGTCTCGTCGGCCAGCAGTTCGGCGGCGCAACCGCGGATGCCGCCGATGACGTTGTGGAACTCGTGCGCGATGCCGCCGGCGAGCGTGCCGAGCGAGGCCAGCCGTTCGCGCGCGGCGAGCTGCTGGTGGCTGGCAGCAAGGTCGGCGAGCGCCCGTTCGAGGTGGGCCGTCTTGTTCTGCACCTCGCGTTCGAGCCCGTCGGTGAGCTGTTGCACGGCCGTGCGCGACGTGCGCAGCTGCGCGACCATCGCCGCGAAGTCGACGGTCAGCAGACCGACCTCGTCGTGAGACGCGGGCGGCAGCACGACGTCGAGATCGCCGGCGGCGACCCGCTGCGAGGCGCGCCGCAGCCGCTTGGTCGGCCGGACGACGAAGTGCTGTACGCCGAGGCCGAGGATCGTCACCAGCACGAGCAGGCCCGCGGCGACCAGCGTCAGGTGCAGCATGCGCAGCTCGTCGGCGAACCGCCGCGTCAGCTCGCGCTGGCGATCGGCGAGTGCCTGCAGGCGCTGGTCGATGTGGGCGTCGGCGCGGCGCTGCATCTCGCCCGCCAGCACGCCGACGTTGCGTTGCTGTCGTTCGCTGCGCCGCGCATCCTCGGTGGCGATCGTCGTGCGGATCGCCGCGAGGTCGCCGCCGCACAGCTCGAGCGGCAGGTCCTGCAGCGCCATGGCGCGCGCGGCCGCGGTGTGCTGGATCAGGTCGACGAGCACCGTGCTGCTGGCCTCGGTCTGGCGCCGCGCCAGGTCGCGCATCGTCGTCGTGCCGTGCTCGATCAGCAGGTTGCCCTGCTCCAGGAACGTCGCTTCGGCGCGCGGTGCGACGTAGGCGAACAGCACCGCCGCCAGCAGCGCGAGCGCGGCGACGATCGCCAGCGCGACGCGGACGCCGAGCCGCGACAGGGGGCCGCGCGGTCGCGGCAGCGGTTCAGCGTTTGGCATCGGCGGGCTCCGCGTCGATCAGGTCGTCGGCGAGTGCCAGCAGCGACAGCGGCAGCTCGAGGCGGTCACGGCGTGCGGCGGCCAGGCTGACCGTGACCTGGATGCCGTGCAGCCGGTCGATCGGCAGGTCGCCGGGCCGGCGGCCGTGGACGAGCACCTCGCGCGCCAGCGCGGCGGCGCGTCGGCCGTGCAGCGGGTAGTCGACGACCGCGCCGACCACGGCGCCGTTGCGCACGCCGGCGGCGGCGGTGGTCAGCAGCGGCACGCGCGCGCCTTGCAGGCCGCGCAGCACCGCGGCGAGGTCCTGGTAGATCGTGATGTCGATCGGGATCCAGATCGCGTCGACGCCCTGGGCGACGAGGCGCTGGGCCGCCGCCGCGACGTCGTCGGCATCGCCGGCGATCGCCTCGACGAGTTCGACGGCCGGGGCGCCGGGTTCGGCGAGGTGCTGCTGCATCGTCGTCCGTTCGGCGAGGCTGACCACGCCGCTGACCGCCGAGCGCAGCATGCCGAGCCGATGCAGGTGCGGCACCGCGAGGCGGAACACGTCGAGCACGTTGTGCGGCGCGATCCAGTTGCTCGCGCCGAACAGGTTCGAGCCGGAGCCGGTCCAATCGGGGACGATCCCGGAAGCGACCGCGTCGCTGACCGCCGCGAACAGCACCGGCACGTCGGTGACCTCGACCTTGGCGAGCAACGCCGCCTGGGTGCCGAGCACGACGATCAGGTCGCAGTGAGCCGCACGCAGTTCGACGAATGCGGCGTGCGCCTTCTCCGTCGACGAATCGGCGCGCCGCTCGACGAACTCGCAGGCGACGCCGGCCTGGGCGAGGCCCTCGCGCAGCCCAGCGAACGTCGCGACGTCGTTCGGCGAGTCGTGCCAGAAGAACACCCCGATCCGGTACGGCGGACCGGCGGGGGCGGGAGCTGCCGCCGACAGGGCGAACACAGCGAGGGGGAGCAGCCGGCGGAGCGGGGTCCAGGGCATGGCGGAAGGCTAATCAGATTCCGTGCCAGCCCTGGCTTGACCGTTTCGTCGGCATGCTGTAGCTTTGCACTGGAAAGTTGACGCGAAACGCAAAGCGAGGTGTCGTGAGGATCCTGCGAGCCGACGAGATGGGCATGTGCTTCGGCGTGCGCGACGCGCTGGCGGCGATCGCGCGCATCGCCGCGCCGGCCGAGGTCACGATCCACGGCGAGCTGGTGCACAACCCGGAGGTGCTCGCCGAGCTCGATCGGCGCGGCTTCGCCCAGACGCCCGAGGGCGATCGGCCGGTGCCGGCGACGCCGACCGTGCTGGTGACCGCCCACGGCATCAGCGAACGCGAACGCGCCCGCCTGCACGCCGCCGGCAAGCAGCTCGTCGACACGACCTGTCCGCTGGTGCAGAAGGCGCACGCCGCCGCGCAGGAGCTGCAGCGCGAGGGGCGGCGGGTGATCGTGCTCGGCAAGCCCGGCCACGTCGAGGTGCGCGGCCTGGTCGAGGACCTGGTCGCGCCGATCGTCGTCACCGCACCCGGCGACGTGGCTACCTGGCCCGAGCGACGGCTCGGCGTCGTCGCGCAGACGACGACCCAGGTCGAGCACGCCGAGCGGCTGCTCGCGGCGATCGTCGCCGCCAACCCGCATGCCGACGTGCGCGCGATCGACACCGTCTGCAGCCCGACCAAGGCGCGCGTCGCAGCGTTGCGGGCGCTGCTGCCGCGCATCGACGCGCTGGTGGTGGTGGGCGGCCATGGTTCGAACAACACGCGCCAGCTGGTCGCGATCGCCGAACGGCACGGCGTGCCGACCGTGCACGTCGCCGCGGCCGACGAACTCGATCCGGCATGGTTCCGCGGCCGCCGCACCGTCGGTCTCACCGCGGGAACGTCGACGCTCGCCGCGACGATCGACGCGGTCGCCGCGCGGCTCGCTTCGTTCGCGGCGCGGCCGGTCCCGCACTCGGCTTGACTGCCCCACGGCGGCAGTTAGTCTCGCCCGCGCCCGTGAGCGCCGCCGACGATCCCAAGCAGCAGCAACTGCTCGACAAGGAGGCCCGCTTCTGGGACCTCCAGGAAGAGCGCATCGACAGCCTCTACGCGCGCCCGCACGACTGGCGGTTCGTGCCGAAGCTCGCCGATATGATCATCCGGCCGCGCGTTCGGACGCTGCTGCGGATCCTCGGCGCCGGCAAGGGCCGCTACCGCACGATGATCGACATCGGCTGCGGCAACGGCTGGTTCTGCCATGCGGCAGCCAAGCGCTTCGGCATCCGTTCGATCGGCATCGACCTGTCGCCGAAGAAGATCGCGACCGCGCAGCGGATGGCGCAGGAGCAGGACGTCGCGCACCTGTGCGAGTTCGTCGCCGGCGACGTCATGCAGTGGCGGCCCGCCGAGAAGGTCGACCTGCTGACCTCGCACGGCAGCCTGCACCACTTCCCCGCGTTCGCGCAGGCGCTCGACCACATGCTCGAGCACCACCTCGCCCCCGACGGGCACATGCTGTTCGTCGAGCCCAACCACGAGGGGATGGCGCCCGAGGTCGCGCAGTTCCTGCTGAAGTGCGCGAACCACCGCCTGCTGAAGTGGATGTTCGACGTCGAGTTCTACCTCGAGGTCACCGGCCGCAAGACGCTCGACGGCCCCGAGCCCGAGGCGACGCCCGAGAACGAGATGAACGTCCGGCACGAGAGTCCCGCCGGCAAGGAGTTCTTCGGCGAGCACATCCACCTCGACACCTACTTCCGGGAGCGCTTCGAGGTGCTCGAGCGCGAGTTCTACCACTACTTCGCCAGCCACGCGACGAACGCGTTCTACGTGTTCAACAAGTCGCGGCTGATGCGCGGCCTGTGGCGGCTGTGCCTGCCGCTGATCGTGCGCCGCGACACGCGGCTGCTGCGGCAGCCGAAGTACCAGCAGTACGCCGAGGACGGACTCTGGTTCATGCGCCGCCGGCGCTGACGACCGGCCGGTGGGACCGCGGAATGTGCGCATTCCGCGAACGGCGTGGCGACGGCGATCGCTGCCCGCCGGCAGGAGCGATCGCGATGGTCGCTCCGTCCATCTGCCAAGGAGAACCCAATGCGCTCCCCATTCCTCGTTCTGCCCGCGTTGTTCGTTGCGCTGCCGTTGGTTGCACAACATCCCCAGACCGTCGAGGCGCTCGGCGACCGCGTCGACGTCACGCACAATGCCGGCCTGGTGGCCGGTGCGGACGCCGGCACGTTCCGCGGCGCCGGCGCCTGGTATGCGGCCGATTTCGCCGCCACCGGCATGCGTTTCACGCCGGCCCTCGGCCGGGCGGTGCCGACGACGCAACACCTCGCGTTGACGCCGCTGTCGGTGGGGCGCGGCGAGTGGCCCGCGGCCGTGCTGCCCTCCCAGGTGCTGCCGGAGCAGAAGGGACTGCAGGTCACCTACGCGCACTCGGCCGGCGTGCACGAGCACTACGACGTCGGCCCGGACGGCGTCGAGCTGTCGTGGACGTTTGCCGCGCAGCCGGCCGGCCAGGGCGACCTGGTCGTCCGCTACGCGGTCGACACCACGCTGCCGCAGCCGGTCGCCAAGGACGGCGGCCTGCGGTTCGTCGACGGCGACCTCGGCGGTGTGGCGATCGGCGCGGTCACGGGCATCGACGCGCGCGGTGTCACGGTGCGCGGTGACGCACGCTGGGTCGGCGGCGCGCTCGAGCTGTCGTTGCCCGAGGCCTTCGTCGCCACGGCGACCTACCCGATCGTGCTCGATCCGACGGTCGGCGCCGTGTTCCCGGTCAACGTGGACACGTTCGACGACGACCTCCCCGACGTCGCCTTCGATGCGACGACCGGCCGCTACCTGGTCGCCTGGGTGCGCACGTTCTCGGCGGCCTCCGCCCTGGTGCGTTGCCAGCTCGTCAGCAGCACGGGTTCGCTGGTCGGCAGCGTGATCTTCGCGGCCGGCGTCGGCGTCGCCGAGCGCCCGCGGGTCGCCAACCTCGGCACGCGCGACCGCTTCGGCGTCGCCTACGCCGTCACCAACGGCACGTCCTACACGGTCGAGTTCCTCGGCATCGATGCCGGCGCCGGCACGATCGACTACACGTTCACGGTCGCGTCGTCGACGTCGGGTTCGCTGCTGAACGCCGACATCGGCTGCCAGACCGATGCGGCGATCGGTCAGGCGCGCGGCTTCGTCGTCGCCTACGACGACAACGACAACGGCCGCATCGCGGCGCGGCGGATCTACTTCAACGCCGCGGACACGCTGGTCGCGCCGAGCGCCTTCGCGGTGTTCACGAACAGCACGCTGGCCACGACCTATTCGGAGCCTGAGATCTCGCGCACTGCGTCGGCGGACGGCGGCCTGCTCGTCGTTGCGCGCCGCAGTTCCATCCTCGTGGGTTCCGGCGGCATCGTGGCAGCCGTGGTCAACGCGGGCTCGTCTTCCGTCGGCGCCACCGTGACCGTGCACAGCTTCAGCTCCGACGTGGTCTCGGTGCCGGACGTCGATGGCTCCGGTGGCAAGTGGGTCTGCGCGTGGCAGCAGTCGACCAGCGGCGGCCCGAACTCGGTGCAGATCGTGCCGGTGCAGCTCGATGCCGCCGCTACCACGCTGACCGTCGGTCCGGCCACGGGCATCGGCGGCTCGGCACTCAGCCAGTGCACGGCGCCTTCGGTGGGCTACACGGGTGGCAAGACCTGGATCGGCTACCACCTGCAGTCGGTCCTGATCGGCACCACGCATTCGCTGCGAGCCGTCGGCTACGACAGCGGCACCTGCGTGAGCTGCAGCGACTCGTTCAGCGAGGCGGTGGCCTCGACCGACACCCGCATCGTCGCCACCCCGGCGGCGACCGGCGGCATCACGTCGAACGAGAACGCGCTCGCGGTCTGGGGGGAAGCCGGCGACATCAGCGCGCAGCGCCTGATCAACCACACCAACGGCGGCGGTATCGCCAACCTCGGCGGCGCCTGTGGCGCCGGTGGCTCGCAGACCTGGTCGCACAACCCGGCGATCGGCAGCAGCGGCATCGTCTGCACGGTGAACGGCCTGTCGGCCAACGCGCTGGCGACGATCTTCAACTTCACCGCGCAGGGCACGACGATCCCGTGCGGGCCGTGCAGCTGGCTGCCGTTCAGTGTGACGCTGACGCCGCCGATCGTCGCCGGCTCGGCCAAGGTCGAGTTCCCGATCCCGTGCCTGCTCTCGCTGGTCGGCCAGCAGTTCCAGACACAGTGGACGACGATCGACTTCAGCCAGTCGCCGTGCCCGACCTTCCCGGGCCTCGCGATCTCGGATCGCAGCCAGCTGACGATCGGCAACTGATCGGCGCCAGGCGGCCGTAGTGCGGCCGCGGCGACTTGCATTCGCGCGTCGCCGCCCGCAGCCTGTGCGGCGATGTCCGCTGCCGCCGAGAAGCTCGCCAGCCGCCGCCGCTGGCGGCGCGTCGGCCTCGCCGCGCTGCTCGCGCTGCTCGCGGCCACGGCCTGGATGCACCAGCAGGTGCTCGCCGCCGGCGACGGCCACGTCGTCGCGGCCGCCGACGCGCCCCTGGCCGACCTGATCGTCGTGCCGGGCGCGCGCATCCACCCGGACGGCACACCCTACACGATGCTGGCCGAACGGCTCGACACGGCGCTCGACCTGTTCCGGCTCGGCCGCGCGCCGCGGCTGCTGCTCAGCGGCAAGGGCGGTGGCGCGATCGACGAGGACGAGGTCGCGGCGATGCGGCGCTGGCTCGCCGCGCGCGGCGTGCCCGAGGCGGCGATGGTCGACGACCCGCTCGGCCTGCGCACCGTCGACACGCTGCGGCGGTGCCGCGACGTCTACGCGGCGCATGCGGTGATCGTCGTCACCAACCCGTTCCACGTCGCGCGGGCGGTGTTCCTGGGCCGTCAGTGCGGGCTCGAGACCACCGGCGTCGCGGCGCCCTATGCGGCCGACTACGGCACGCTGACCATGCTGAAGCAGAACGGGCGCGAGGTGTTCGCGCGGATCTGGGCCTGGCTCGACGTCCACGTCCTCGGCGCCTGCGGCGGACGCGCCGCTTGACCTGTGCCACGGGGCCGGCGATCGTCGCGACCCGCCATGCCCGCCGCCCGCTTCGCCCCGTGGATCCTCGTCGCGGCGCTCGGCGTCGCGCTCGCGGCGATGGTCGTGCGGCTGGCGTGGCTCAGCGACGACGCCTACATCACGCTGCG
>CAYMRG010000075.1:0-13795 GCA_964392555.1 uncultured candidatus Brocadiaceae bacterium | reverse complement strand
AGGGGCTTGCCGTTCGCGAACGGCCGTGACTTCGCCGCTCAGCGCAGCGCGCGCACCAGCCAGGGCGCGGTCGCCGCGACCATCCCGTCGATGCGATCGGCGAAACGATGGTCGGTGGCAGGCAGCACGACCAGTTCGGCGCGCCCGCCGGTCGCGGCTCGCGCGGCCTCGGCGTCGGCGAGCGGGACCAGCTCGTCGGCGTCGCCGTGCACCAGCAGCCATGGCACCGCGATGCGCCGTGCCGCCGGCAGCACGGTGTCGATCGCGAGGGCGTCGTCGAGGAACGCCCGCGAGAGCGGGCAGCCGACGCGGCCGAACATCATGTCGCGCCCGGGCTCGAGCCCGGCGAAATGGCGCTCGCAGAAGCCGCGGACGAAGACCATGCCGGCCAGCGACGCGAGCGCGCGGATGCGCGGATCGGTCGCCGCGCGCAGCACGCCGACCGCGGCGCCCATGCTGTGACCCGCGTAGCCGATCGGGCCGTAGCCGGCCGCGGTCGCGGCGTCGAGCACGGTGCCGAGATCGGCGACCTCCTTGGTGATCGTCGTCTCGGCGTAGCGGCCGCCGGAAGCGCCGTTGCCGGAATACGAGAAGCGCAGCGACGCGGTGCCCGCCGCGGCGAGCGCATCGCCCAGCGCGACGAGGTAAGGGCGGTCGTGGTGCGACGTGACGCCGTGCGCGACGAGCACGAGTTCGCGACCGCCGGCGCGGCCCGGCATGAACACGTGGTCGAGCCGTTCGCCGAGCGAGTTGTGGATCGGGCCGATCACGCCTTCTGCTCGATCAGCGCGACCAGACGATCGACGCATTCGCGGACGAACGCCGGGTCCTCGGCGTGCAGCTTGCGCTCGACGACCTCGATCGACTTCGGCACGACGGTCTTCAGCTCGGCGAAGAATGCCGCGTCGCCGACCGGGTCGCGCAGGGCGCCGCCGGGCATGCCGTAGCGGCCGGTGCCGTCGAGCGGCAGCATCAGCACGGCCCGGCCGTTCGTCGCCTGCAGGCGGCGGCCGATCTCGCGCGCGACCTGCTTCATCTCCTCGACGTTCAACCGCGGCGCGAGGACGACCGGGCTGTGGAAGACGTGCAGGTGGTCCTGCCAGCGCGGCGGCACCGTGTTGGGCGGATCGACGAGGATGCCGACGTGCTCGACGCCGCCGGGGCACAGCACCTGTGGCACGCCGAGGCGGCCGGCGACGGTCAGGCGTTCCTTGCCGCCGGCGCGCAGGCCGTGGAACAGCTCGTCGGTGATCTCGCCCATCGCGTAGTCGAACACCGCGCCGAGGATGCCCTGGCGCAGCATCTGCTCCATCGCGCGGCCGCCGGAGCCGACCGCGTGGAACACGAGCACCTCGTAGCCCTTCGCCGCGAACAGCTCGAGCGCGAGCTGCGCGCCGCTCGTCAGGACGCCGAGGTTCGACATGCCGATCAGCGGCTTGCCGCCGTGCTTGCCGTGGATCGGCACATCGACCTGCGCCATGCCGTGCGCGGCGCCGGCGGCGTTGGCGAGCAGTCGCCGCGTGAACGTGTTGACGCCCAGCAGGTCGGCGACCGAGAACATCATCGTGATGTCCTTGACGTCGACGTAGGCCGACGTGTCGCCGGACGCGACCGTCGACACCATGACCTTGGGGAAGCCGTAGGGCAGCTCGCGCATGACGCGCGTGCACAGCGCGGTGCCCTGCAGGCCGCCGAGGCCGATCACGGCGTGCACGGTGCCGGCGGCGATGCGCTCGGCGAGCAGCTTGCCGGCGCCGGCGGCCATCACCGGCGTCGCAGCCTCGCGCGTGCCGTCCTGCTGCACGGCGGTCAGCGGCTTGCCGCCGGCCTGCGCGACGGTTTCGCGCGTCAGCTCGGCGCGACACTGCGGCGTGCCGAGCACGCCGATGTCGATCACCAGCGCGTCGCTGCCGAGGTGGGCGAGCTGTTCGCGCAGGTACTCCGCTTCGTGGCCCTTGGTGTCGAGCGTGGCGAGGACGGCGACGGTGGTCTTCATGTCAGTTCTGCCGCGGCGAGTGGAAACGCAGCTTCGCGAACTCCTGGGCCTGCGCGAGCACGGCGCGTTCGATCGGGATGCGTTCGGTAGAGGAGCCGGTCCAGAAGCCGTCGACCGACGTGTGGTCGAGCACGTGCTGGGCTTCCTCGGGCGTCTCCATGGCCGCGCCGTGCGCGATCAGGATCAGGTCCTTGTCGATCTCGCGCAGCTTCCGATTGACGACCTCGGTGCGGTGCGCGGTCTCGTCGATGGTCTCGCCGCTGTCGTAGCCGCGGATGCCGCCCTTGGTCGTGCCGGCGTGGAAGCAGAAGATGTCGGGGCGCGCCTGTTCGACCAACGCGATGCTGTCCGCCTCGTCGAACGCGAGGCCGATCGTCACCATGCCCATCTCCTTCGCGAGCTTCAGCATGTCGATCTCGTTCTGCAGCGTGATGCCGGCCTTGGTCAGCACGCGGTAGATCTCGCTGTCCTTGTCGACGTAGCTGATCGACGGGCCGATGTTGGACGCCGAGCAGACGCCCATGCGCAGGCAGTCCTCGAGCACCATGCGCATGTCCTTCAGCGGATCGTTGGCGTTGAGGCACGCGCAGACGAATGCGTCGCCCTTCATCGCCGGCAGGATGTCCTCGCGCGTGTAGTCGAGCGTCTGCCGGTTGGAGTCGAGGATCGGCCACAGCATCGACATCGTGCCCATGCCGTTGGCGCGCAGTCGCGCGCCCGAGAACGTGTTGACGCAGTCGACGCCGGCCTTCTCCAGCAGCTGGGCGACGAGGCCGCTGCCGGCCGAGGCGATGAACACGGGCCGCCGTTGCTCGACCTTGCGGCGGAGTTTGGCGAGGATCTGGGAGCGGGAGGTGCGGGGGACGATCACGTCGCGGATGATCGCCGGCGACCCTGCCGATGTCACCACTGCAGCCCCGACCGCAACCGAAGTCCGTGCCCATGCTCCGAACCCTCGTCGCCGTGTCGTTTCTCGCCGTCCTGCCGCTCGCCGGCGCGTGTGCCCAGGAACCGCCGCCGGCGGCGCCCGAGCAGCCGTGGGTCGTCTATGCCGGGGACCACGGACCCGCGGCCGGCAAGCGCGTCGTGTTCGTGACCGGGGACGAGGAATACCGTTCCGAGCAGGGCATGCCGCAGCTGGCGCGGATCGTGGCACGGCTCGGTGCGCGCTGCACCGTGCTGTTCGCGATCGATCCGGCGAGCGGCGCGATCGATCCCGACGTGCGCACCAACATCCCGGGGCTCGAAGCGCTCGACGATGCCGACCTGCTGGTGCTGTTCACGCGCTTCCGCGACCTCCCCGACGAGCAGATGCAGCATGTCGTCGACTACGTCGAGTCGGGGCGGCCGATCGTCGCGCTGCGCACGGCGACGCACGCGTTCGCGTTCGACCAGCACCCGAAGTTCGCGCGCTGGTCGTGGAACAGCAAGGACTGGGACGGCGGCTTCGGCCGGCAGGTGCTCGGCGAGACCTGGATCGCGCACCATGGCGCGCACGGCAGCCAGAGCCAGCGCGGCGTGGTCGCGCCCGGCGCTGCCGAGCACCCGATCCTGCGCGGGATCGCGTCCGGCGCGGTCTGGGATCCGGCCGACGTCTATGCGGTGCGGCTGCCTTTGCCCGACGGCTGCGAACCACTGCTGCTCGGCCAGGTCGTCGACGGCATGACGCCCGATGCGCCGGCGCTGCCGGCGCCGGGGCCTGGCGAGCAGCGCAAGGATCTCAACGAACCGATGATGCCGATCGCGTGGACCCGCGCCTTCCGTGCGCCGAACGGCGTCACCGCGCGCGTGTTCACGACGACGCTCGGTTCGGCGCAGGCATTCGCGCAGGCGGGCACGCGCCGGCTGCTGGTCAACGCCTGCCTGTGGGCGATGCAGCTCGACGCGGCGATCACGCCCGATCTCGACGTCGCGATCGCGGGGACCTTCGCGCCGACGCCGTTCGGCTTCGGCAAGGCGACGAAGGGCGTGCGCCCGGCGGAGCTGCGCTGGTCGCCGGCCGACGAGCGACCGGCGAAGTGACCGCGGTCAGTGGCCGTGGTGGCCGTGGCCGGCCGGCGTCTCGTTCGGGGCCGAGGGTTCCGCCGCGGGGTCCGGATGCGCCTGCAGCCACGCGTCGACGTCGGCGGTGACCACCAGCGTGCCCCACATCAGGGCGAAGTGGCCGGGCACCGTGCAGACGAACTCGTATTCGCCTTCGGTCGCGATCGCCGGGACGCTCAGCGTCTCCTGGCGACCGGTCTCGACGAGCCTGGTGGCGGCGAGGATCGCATCGGTCTGCGGCATGTAGGCGCGGCCCTCGCCGTCGAGCTGCGACGGCGACATGGTCGCCGAGGCCGTGCCGACGGCGATCCGCGTGCCGGGCTTCACGACCGCGAGGTTGTGCGCCATGAAGTCGTCGTTCTGCAGCACGATCTCGAACGCCTTGCCGGCCTCGACGACGAGGCGCCTGCGGTCGTAGCGCATCTGCTCGCGCACCGTGTGCAGCACGAAGATCTGGACGCCGAGGTCGCGCAGGCCCTTGCGGACGCGCGCGGCGTCGGCCGCTGGCAGGCAGCCGGCGAGTTCGTCGGCGCACTGGGTGATCTCGAGGAAGTCGCGCTTGGTCCGCTGCGGGGCCGGCACCGAGTTCGCCCATTCGAGCACGTTGCGGGCCGCGGCGCCGGCGACCGCCGGATCCCACGCGGTGCGCGGCAGCTGCAGCAGGCCGCGCGCGGCGGTCGCGCGGGCCTCGCCGCTCGTCAGCGCCGTGCTGAGGCGCGCGAACGCGGCGGCGGCGCCGTCGTCCGGCAGCCACGGCAACGCACGCAGCGCGGCGTCGCGCAGCGCCGGCGGCGCGGCGTGGTCGTCGAGCACGCGCTCGACCGCCGGCGCGAAGGTCGCGCGCAGCGAACTCGACGAGAACATCGGCACGGTCTCGAGGGCGATCTGGCGCGCGTCGTCGTCGGCCGCCGCGGCGAACCGCTGCGCGCCGTTGCCGTCGGCCGCGACCAGCGCGGCGCACGCGGCGCGACGGACGTTGCGGAACCGTGCGTCGGTCGCGAGCTTCGCCAACGTCCCGCGCACCGCCGTGAGGTCGGCGGTCGGCGCGTTGACCAGCAGGCGCGCGATGTCGTCGACGGCGCCGGGCTCGGTGCGCTGGTCGAGGCGCTGCAGCGCCATCGTCAGCTCGGTGGCGGCCGTGCTGCCGCGCGCCGTCAGCATGCCGAGCGCGCTCGCCCGCCGCGTGCCGTCGCCGGGGCGATCCAGGCGTTCGTGCAGGATCGCGGTCGTCGCGGTCGCGCGCGCGAGATCGTCGTCGGGCATGCGCGGCGCATAGCGATCGGCGAGCGTCGGGTCGACGGGCTGCAGGACCTGCTCGGTCTGCGTGCGGAGCTGCCGCAGCGTCTCGCCGAACACGTAGTCGAGGTAGTAGTCCATCGGCCGGCGCAGCGCCGCGAACGCCGCCTGCGCGGCCCGGGGCGCGCGTTCGCCGCCGAAGAAGCTCGCGGCGCGCACGGCGTGCAGGCGGACGCGCGGGTCGTCGTCGTCGGCCATCGCGATCACGCGTTCGAGCGCGTCGGGAACACGGTCGCGCCAGTCGCAGAGCACTTTGGTCGCCGCGGCGCGCGCGCGCGGTTCAGGCGAGCCGAGCACGCGCTCGAGCAGGTCGCGGTCGACCACGTCGAGCGACTGGCAGAGCCACAGCGCCTCGAGCAGATCGTGCGCGTGCTTCGGCGATTTCGCATCGAGGTGCTCGACCCAGCGGTGCAGCGCTTCGACGACCTGCGTCGGCTCGTGCGTGCCGAGTTCGAGCTTCGCCAGCGTGCGGGTGTCCTGCGTGTCGCTGTGCAGCAGCTCGAGCAGGTCGGCGATCGGCGCGCCGGCGATCCGCGGCGGCGTGGTCAGCGCGCGCCCTTCGTAGGTGACGCGGTAGATGCGGCCGTGCTGGTGGTCGCGGTTGGGGTCGCGGAGGTGGTGCTGCAGGTGGCCGATGATCGCCTGCGCCCAATCGGCGAAGTAGATCGCGCCGTCGGGGCCGCAGCTGACGCACGACGGGCGGAACGTCGGCACGTCCTTGGGATCGGCGGCGACCAGGTTCTCGACGGTCTCGCCCTTCAGCCCGGAGCCGTCCTGCGTGACCTTCACGCGCGTGATCGCCTGCAGGCCGATCACGTTGAGGTTCAGGAAGTCGCCCTGCCAGTCGGCCGGGAAGTGCGCGCTCGAGACCATGCCGGTGCCCGGGCACGGCCGCGACGGCCGATCCCAGAACTGGCGCATCTCGGGGTGCTTGCCCTGGTCGAGGTGGCCGCTGATCGCGGGGCCGAAGAACGTGTGGTTGCCGGTCGCGTTGGTCAGCAGGTCGTTGCCCCACGCGTCCCAGACCTTGCCGTGCGCGTTGACCAGCTCGTACGGCGCATACAGCTCGACGCGGCCGGTGCGCGGCTCGAATCGCCAGACACAGCCGTCGGCGTGGCGCAGCGGTCCGTTCGCGGTCTCGATCTGCGTGCGGTGGAAGTAGCCGTCGCTGAGCGTCGTCGCGCACGCGGGGTCGAGCCCCATCGCGTTGGTCGTGTGGTGGCTGTCGGCGCTGTCGATGCCCATCAGCATGCGCTGCCGCCAGTCCGCCTTGCCGTCGCCGTCGGTGTCGCGCAGGAACCACAGGTCCGGCGCCTGCATCAGCAGCACGCCGTCGCGGTAGAACGTGAACCCGGTCGGCGCGTTGAGGTCGTCGGCGAACGTCGTGCACGTGTCGGCCCTGCCGTCGCCGTCGCGATCCTCGAAGACGAGCAGCGAGTCGCCGACCTTGCTCGTCGGCAGCCGTTCGGGGTAGTTGCGCCACGCGGCGATCCACAGGCGGTGGCGCGTGTCCCACGCCATCTGCACGGGATTGACGAGTTCCGGAAAGCGCCGTTCGTCGGCGAACAGCTCGACCTTGCAGTGCGGGGCGACCTGTAGCTTCTCGATCACCGCGGCGCCGTCGGGGTAGGTCCAAGACAGGTCATCGTGATCGCCGGGGAAGTTGGTCGCGACGGGGACCGGCGCCGGCAGGTTGTCGTCGGTCACCGCGAGGTCGCCGCCCCTGGCGATCGCCTGGACGCGGCGATCGCGGTTCTGCGTCATGACGTCGCGGATCTCCATCTCGCGCTGCATGACGGTGCGGTTCAGGATCGGCTCGCCGATCACGCCGCTGCGGTCCTTCGGCGCGTACTTCTCGTACGAACGTCCGCCATAGACGTTGTAGCCGTCGATCGTGCGGTAGCGCTGGTGCCAGCACCACGACTTCTGCAGCACCGCCGTACGCAATGCGTCGGTGACCGCAGGTGCGTCGCAGCCGAACAGGCCGCGGATCAGCACCGGCGCGAGCCGGCGATCGCCTTCTTCGTCGAGGTGCAGGCCGTTGACCGTCAGCGACCGCCCCGCCTTCGCCGCCTCGGCGAACAGCGCCTGGCTCGGACCGAACAGATCGACGCACGGCACGCGCCTCTGCGCCGCGACCTCGACGATCGCGGCGGCGTAGCGCGCGAGGTTCGCATTGTTGCGCGTCGGATCGGCGAACGCCGGGTCGCGGTGCCGTTCGTTGGCGATCGGCGTGAACAGCACGACGCGGGTCGGGCCGTTGGCGCCGAACGAGCGTTTGCCGAGGTCGTCGACGAATTGCCCGAGCTGCGCGCGGAATTGCGGCAGCCCGGCCTCGCCGGCGAACGACTCGTTGAAGCCGTAGAACGCGAACACCACGTCGGCCTGCGTCTTCGCCAGCCACTCGTCGCGGGTGCCGAAGCCCTGCGAACGATGCCACGTCGCGACCTCGTCGCCGGCGACGGCGAGCGTGCGCACGGTCAGGTCGAGGTCGGGGCAATGCGCATACAGCATCGCCTCGAACCAGCCGCTGTGTTGCATGCGGTCGGCGAGGGCGTTGCCGAGGATCGCGACGTGGTCGCCGGCGCGCAGGGCGAGCCGGGGCGACTCTTGCGCCAATAGATCGAAACCGCAGAGGGCCAGCAGGCCCCCTACGGCGAGGTTTCTGGTCGACATGGAACGAGGCCCGGTGCGGAACGGGAGGGCGTCATGGTAGCCCTCGTGCCGCAGCGAAGCTGCGCCCGAATCCGGCGATTTCCTCGCGGGACGCGGGGCGCCGTCGCTCACTGGCGACCGACCACGTGCTTCAGCGCGTCGCTGGCGACGGTGATCAGGTCCGGCGCACCGAACAGGCCGTCGAGGACGACGAATTGCGCCATCAGCTCGAAGCCTTCGACTCCCGGCGGCACGACCAGCGGGACCGTGCCGAGCCAGGCGCCCGGCGGTATCAGCACGACCTCGTGCAGCAGCGCGCTGGTGCTCAGGCTCAGGCGGCAGTTCACGGCCGTGATCGTCGGCAGCATCAACCCGGGGCGGGTGTCCTGGAAGTCCAGCAGCTGGACGCCGAGCAGCGCGCCGGCCGGGATGTTCGACACGTTCCAGGTCGCCGTCTGGCCGGCGAACAGGCGGCCGCCGTAGGCCGTTCCGCCGACCACCGGCGTCGTCGCCGCGGTCAGCCCCATGTGCGCGAACGGCGCTTCGACGAACGTCGTGAACGGCGTCTCGACCGACAGATCGCGCGATTGCGGATCGACCGACGGGGCGCCGAGGTTGCCGCGCGTGAAGCCGACGATCGCCGGCGTATCGCTGGTGAAGTTGGACGCATAGCCGGGCAGACGCCCGTAACGGAATTCGACGACGCCGTCGAATTCGCGGATCACGCACTGCAGGTCGTAGACGCCGTGGCCGCCGATGCCGGTGCCGGCGACGCTGTCGTAGAGCCCGACGTTGAGCCACGTGACGTAGCAGACGTAGTTGCCCGGCCCACCCGACGTGTCGGTCAGCACGTGCAGCCCGCTGTTCGGATGCGTGGCCGTGTTGCGGCCGCAGTGGAAGTCGTACCAGAACGGCGCCAGCCGCGCCGTGTAGCTCGTCGAGCTGCCGAGAAACTCGGCGACCGACGGCGACGAATCGGCGAGCGTCGCCGCCCCGGATCCGGTGCTTTGGGCGCGCCCGTCACCCGCGGACAGGCGAACGTGGGCCGCAGCCGCGCCGCGCATTCGCCGCAGGGGCCGACGGCGAAGGTCGCAGACCGGGGCGGCTGTTCGCCGACCTCACCACGCGTTCACCCACGGGGGTGGCCCCGGCCCCCGACGCTCAGCGTCGCGCACGAGCCGGCGACGCCGGCGCGGCGAGCAGGCGGACGAAGTCCTCGGTCGACACGACGCCGAGCAGCCGCTGGCCGTCGACGACGAACACGCGGTGGATCGCTTCGTCGAGCATGACGCGCGCCGCCGCGGCGACGCTGGCCTCGGGCTCGACGTGCACGACGTGCGGGGTCATCCAGTCGGCGACGCGCAGCTTGCCGAGCACCCCGGTCTCGTAGTCGTCGGTCGGGAACAGCTCCTCGTCCTCGCCGCCCTCCGCTTCGAGGTCGTCGTACGGCGCCGGCTGGCGCATGCGGCGCGTCACGACGCCTTCGTCGGCGGAGACGTGCTCGCTGCGGGCGATGTCGGTCAGTGTCAGCACGCCGAGCAGGTTGCCCGCCGCGTCGACGACCGGAGCGCCGCTGACGCGGGCATCCTCGAGTTGCTCGGCCGCGGCGTGCAGCGAATCGTCGGGACGGAGCGTCAGGACCTCCGTCCGCATCAGCTCGCGGACGAGGATGCGGGTGGGATCGAGCGGTGCGACCTCGCGCGGCGGCGCGACCTTGTGGACCGGCTTGCGGTTGGTCTTGGCAGTGACGCTGGTCGTCTTGCGCATGGCGATCTCCTCGGCGAGGACGGCCGACGTCGCGGCCGTCGCGTCCGCCGCAGTTGGATTCGACCATGCGCGCGTGTGGCGACCATCCGCCGCAGTGCGGATCCGGCGCGGCCGACGGGCCGTGGCAGGCCACCGCATACGCCCTGTGCGCCAGGCGAGCGGGGTACGCTGCGGACGAGTGGCGCGCGCGAGGTGGCGTACGTTGCCGGATTCGTTGCCCCCGTCGAGAGCCGCTGCCATGACGTTCACGATCACCTCGCCCGCGTTCCCTCACGAGGGTGACATGCCCATCGAGTTCACCTGCGACGGCAACGACCTCGCCCCGCCGCTCGTGTGGTCGGGCGCGCCGACGGGCAGCCAGAGCCTAGCGCTGGTCGTCGACGACCCCGATGCACCGGACCCCGCCGCGCCGAGCCACATCTGGGTGCACTGGGTGCTCTACAACCTGCCGCCGGACAGCGCCGGCATCGCGCAGGGTGCCGCCTACCTGCCGAAGGGTACGCGCGAAGGGCGCAACGACTGGCGGCGCGTCGGCTACCGCGGGCCGTGTCCGCCGGCCGGTCGGCATCGCTACGTGTTCCATCTCTACGCGCTCGACGCCGTGCTGTCCGATCTGCGCCATCCGACCAAGCAGGCGTTGTTCGCCGCGATGCAGGGTCACGTGCTCGGCGAGGCGGTGCTGGTCGGCACCTACATGCGGCGCACCAACCGCGGTCACAGCAGCTCGGCCGGCGCGACGTAGCGTTCGTGCACGGCGCGGATCACCGCGTCGTTGAAATCCGGCAGCTCGCCGAGTCGATGCCGTTCCTCGACGATCGTGCCGTCGCAGTCGAGGGCCAGGACGCGCAGCTTCATCATGGTGGACCTCCGCGGCGGCGCACATGGAGCACGACGCGGCGGATGCGAACTCGGCGAATCGCCGCGGTCGCGTGCGCAGAGCGCCGGCGCGCGTCCCGGACTGGTTGGCCGTCGACCTGCGCCGATGCGCACCTGCCGTCGCGCGCGATCTCGCCCCAAGAGAGCTGCGTCGCCGCGTCACCGCGCCGCGGCGACGCCATCACCTCGTACCCCGTGAGGACACCATGGTCGAACTCAAGCAATGGAACCCGTTCCGCTTCCCGCGCCAGAACCCGCGCACCACGGAGCTGCCGAACCGGATGAGCAATCCGCTCGGCCTGGTCACGTTGCGTGACGAGATGGACCGCATGTTCGAGCGCTTTTGGCGCAACCCGATGGCGCTCACCGAGAACCAGGATCGCTGGTTCGGCGACTTCAGCAAGCTGGAGTTCACGCCGAAGCTCGACGTGACCGACGACAAGGACTGCCTGCGCGTCACGCTCGAGGTGCCGGGCGTCGACATGAAGGACCTCGACATCGAGGTGCAGGACGGCGTGCTGACGATCAGCGGCGAGAAGAAGCAGGAGGAGACGACCAGGGAAGAAGGCTGCTACCACACGGAGCGGTCGTACGGCTTCTTCCGGCGCGCGATCCCGCTGCCGACCGAGGTCGAGACGGCCAAGGCCGAGGCGAAGTTCGACAAGGGCGTGCTGGTCGTCAAGCTGCCGAAGACCGAGCAGGCCAAGCAGTCGGCGAAGAAGATCGCGATCAAGGCCTGAGCCCGCGCGCGCCGTCACGCCGGGCCGCTCGCCGAGCGGTCCGGCGGCGGCGCGTGGTGCTTGACCTCGCCGCGAAGGCGGCGGACGTGGTCCTGCAGCCGCCGCCGCGCCTCGTCGAACGCTTCGCGCACGGCGAGCTGCGGCTGTTCGAGGGCGTCGTGCTGGCGCGGCGCGCGATCGACGTCGACGTGTCCGCCCGGCACGGCCAGGTGGACACGGATCGCGAAGTGGTTGCCCTTGCGCTGCCGCCGCGGCAGCGACACCGTCACCGTGCAGCTCGTGATGCGGTCGTAGTAGCGTTCGAGCTTCTCGGCCTCAGCCCAGCATGCGCTGCGCACGGCCTCGCTCACCGGGACGCCGAGGAACGAAACGGACAGTGGAACTTGCATCGCGGATCCCCCGTGCGGTCAGGCCTGGACGGCCAGCAGGTTGTCGACCGCGGTGACGCCGGGGATCGACCATGCGGCCTCCTGGACGCGGTCGCGCTCGCTCCATGACGGCACCGTGCCACGCAGGATGATCTCGCCGCCGTGCGCCTCGATCTCGATGTCACCGGCCTCGCGCGTCGCGTTGCGATGCAGCGCCGCGGCGAGCTGGCGCTTGACGCGCCGCGCGTCGATCGTCGGGTGGACGCCGATGCGGTCGACCACGGAGATCACGCCTTCGAGCTGGCCGGTGACCTCCTTGGCGGCGAGCCGCTGCAGATCGGTCTGCACGGTGCCTGCCAGCGTCACGCAGCCGTTGCTGACCGTGACCTTGAGCGCGTGCTCCGGGGCTTGGACATTCCAGTGCAGCGCGTCGCGAACCGCCTGCGCGATGCTGACGTCGTCGCGGCGGGTGTTGGGCAGCAGGTCGACCTGCAGCTCGTTGGCGATCGCGTCGACGCCGGCCGCGCGCCTGGCCGCCTGCTCGGCGAGATGGCGTTCGACGAGGCTGTGGACGTATCCGGACAGCGCCACGACGCCGCGGTCGACGTAGACGCCGATCCGCGAACTGTCGAGTCCGGGCTCGTGCAGCAACTTGTCGTGGACGCGCTTCTGAAGGTCGCTCTGTCTCGTCTTCATCTCACACCTCCGGTGCGATGTCGGTCGGGGAAAACGAACGGATCGCCGCCTCGCGGCGACCACTCCTAGGACAGCCGCCGGTCGCCGCGGGCCCCGCGCAGGGCCGCCTTCGCCGCGGCTTTGGTCGTAGCGACGCGGCGCGAGGGCGGCAGACGACGGCGCCCGGTCTGCTGGTCGAGGTGCCGCTCTTCACCGGCACCCGGGCGTGGCGATCGCCACCGGGCCACTGTGGCCAACTTCCGCGAGCTGTTCCGGCGGGGCCGTTGACGCGGACCTCACGGGCGACCGGCGGCGACGCCGAATGCCAGCAACGCCGCGAACGCGAGCGACAGCAACGCCGTGCGCGGCGTGATCGGCAGCAGGTCGCGCGTCGAGTCGAAGCGGCGCACCGCGCGCACCACCGACCACGCCACCGGCAGCGTCAGCAGCGGCAGCAGCACCGTCGCCGGTTCGCCGAGGCCGAGCCAGAAGGCGATCGGCAGCAGGTAGCCGGCTGCGATCAGCAGCACGAATTCGCGGCGACTGCCGGCGACGCCGTGGCGGACCGCCGTCGTCCGCCAGCCCTTGCGTGCGTCGAAATGACGGTCGCGCAGGTCGTCGACGACCAGCACGGCGGTGACGAGGCAGCCGACCGGCAGGCCGAGCACGAACGTGCGCCACGGCAGCGCGGTCCAGACGAAGCCGGGCTGCGCCGCCGCCTGCACGCCATACGCGCCGGCGACCGCGACGATGCCGAACATCGCGAAGAACAGCGGATCGGCGAGACCGAGCGCCGCATACGGCCGCGGTCCGGCCGCATAGCCGAGGCTCGCCGCGACGCCGAGCACGCCGAGGGCGAACGCGACGCCGCCGCCGAGCCGCACCGGTTCGATGCCGCAGGCGACGGCGAGCACGAGGCACGCCGCGATCGCCAGGCGCAGCGTGCGCAGCCGCAGCGAGCCGTCGTCGACCGCCGCGGTCAGTTCGGGATGCTCGGCCAGCCCGCGGTGTCGGCGCAGCAGTTCGTGGTTGTCGGCGAACACGCCGGCGACGTGGATCAGCCAGCTGCCGAGGAAGGCCAGCGCGAGCGGCCACGCGGCGAAGCGACCGTCGCGCCAGGCGAGCCCCGCGGCGACCAGCACCGGCGCCGCGGCGGTCGGCAGCGTGTGGCCTGGGTACAGCAGCAGATGGATCCAGATCGTGCGCCGGGACGTCCGCATCGCAGACGGGAGATGGTGCGGCGCGTCGTGTGTGGCCAGTTCGGCGCTCGGCGGAGACCGCGTGGACTCAGTGCGCAGCCCGGCGCCGCTCGGCTACGATGCGGCAATGGCGCAGCAGCCCCGCATGCGACCGGAGTTCACGCGGCCGATGAAGGTCGA
>CAYMRG010000074.1:2758-13823 GCA_964392555.1 uncultured candidatus Brocadiaceae bacterium | reverse complement strand
CTCCGGCCCGCGCGCCAGCCACAGGTCGTCGGCCAGATCGATCGCTTGGAACACCGTCTCCAGCAGGTGGTAGCCGTCGGCGCGCCGGCCGACGATCCGCAGCAGCAGGTTCAGCTTGGCCGGTGCCGGCAGGAAGAGGCCGCGGTCCGGGTTCACACGTCCTCGTCCAGCGCGGGGTCGAGGGCGAGGTTGTCGAGCAGCCGCACCGGCCGCAGACCGTCCTGGAAGCGCGCGGCGACCAACAGGCGACCACCGGTCACCGGGCCCGGCGGCAACGCGGCGAGGTCGCCTTCGCGGCGCAGTTCGACGTAGTCGACGGTGGCCCGCGGTTCGGTGGCCAGCACGGCGCGGGCGCGGCCGAGCAGGGCGTCGCGATCGGTCTCGCCGCGGCCGAACGCCGTGCGGGCGCTGGTCAGGGCGCGGTAGAGCACGGTCGCCGCGCGCCGGTCGGCGGCGCCGAGGTAGACGTTGCGGCTCGAGCGCGCCAGGCCGTCGGGTTCGCGGATGATCGGGCACGGCACGATCTGCAGCGGGAAGCCGAGGTCCTGCGTCATGCGGCGGATCACCGCCAGCTGCTGCGCGTCCTTCTCGCCGAAGTACGCACGGTGCGGTCGCACCAGCGCGAACAGCCGCGCGACCACCGTCGCGACGCCGCGGAAGTGGCCGGGCCGCAGGGCACCTTCCATGCCCTCGGCGGCCACGCCGACCGCGACTTCGCTGCAGAACTCGGGGTCGTACATCTGCGCCACCGGCGGCGCGAACACGACGTCGGTGCCGGCCGCGCCGCACAGCGCGCGGTCGCCGGCGAGATCGCGCGGGTACGCGGTGAAGTCCTCGCCGGGGCCGAACTGCAGCGGGTTGACGAAGATCGTCGCGACGACGCGGTCGCATTCGCCGCGGGCGCGGCGCAACAGGCTCGCGTGGCCGTCGTGCAGCGCCCCCATCGTCGGCACCAGCCCGATCGTGCAGCCGCCGGCCAGCCATGCCGAGCAGCGCGCGATCAGGTCGCCGCGCTCGGTGACCAGCTCGGGCCGTTCGGCGGGCATCGGCAGGTTCGCGAGATCGAGCCCAAGCTCGCGCAGCGGCGCGCGGACGAACTCGCGTTCGGGCCAGCGCGGATGCGGCACCATGAGGTCGCGCGTGTCGTGCCGTTCGTCGCCGAAGACGAGCAGGTCGAGGTCCAACGGCCGCGGCGCGTTGCGCGGCGCGGGCAGCCGACGACCGGCGTCTGATTCGAGTTGCTGGCAGATCGCCAGCAGCGCGCTCGCCGGCAGCGTCACCGCCAGCTCGGCGACACCGTTGAGGAACGGTCCCTGCGGCGGTCCGTCGCCCACCGGCGCGGTCTCGTGCCAGGCCGAACGGCGCAGCACGGCGACCCCCGGCACCGCAGCGAGCCGGGCCAGCGCCCGGTCGAGGTGGGCGGCGCGGTCGCCGACGTTGCTGCCGAGGGCGAGCAGGACCTTGGTGGCCGTGGGCACGCTATGGCTCCATTGCGGGTTCGCCGGTCGGTTCGCTCGCGGTCATTCAGTTCTGCCGAGGATCGACGCGGGCGATCGCGCCGTCGTCGTCGTCGTCGTCGTCGGCCCGGCGCAGGACCAACCGGTAGAGGCCGATCAACGGGCCGGTCAGCAGGTAGCCGAGCGTCGTCACGGCCAGCGCGAATTGCCATTCGACCGCGGCGACGATGATGAACACCACCAGCGCCGCGAGGAACGGCATGCTGTGGCGGCGCTTCAGCAGCGCGTGCATCGCGTGCGGGTACGGCAGGCGGCTGACCATCAGGAGGCCGAGCAGCACCAGCAGCCCGGGCATGCCGATCACGATCCAGTTCAGCTGCGAGCTGCCGAACACCATGCGGCCGAGTTCGGCGTCCGGGTCGTGGCGCGTGCAGAACAACGCGATCGCCGCGCAGGTGACCGACGCAGCGGCCGGCGAGGGCAGGCCCTTGAACGAGCGGTGATCCTCCTCGTCGGCACCGGTCTCGACGTTGAACCGCGCGAGCCGCAGCGCCGCGCACAGCACGTAGACGGCCGCGGCGGCGTAGTAGAGCTTGGGGTGCACCGGCAGCAGGTTCTGCGCGCCGGCCTGCGCATGCCAGTCGACCAGTTCCTTGGCAAGGAAGGCCGGCGCAACGCCGAACGTGACCATGTCGGCCAGGCTGTCGAGCTGCGCGCCGAACGGCGTCGTCTGGCCGGTCATGCGGGCGATGCGGCCATCGAGCGCGTCGAACACCATGGCGACGAAGACGAAGATCGCCGCGACTTCGAACAGGCCGCTGACTGCGTCGAACGGCGTTCCGGGCGTGGTCTGGCGCAGGCCGTCGGCGACCTTGCTGATCGCCAGGAAGCCGAAGAAGACGTTGCCGAGCGTTACCAGGCTCGGCAGCACGGGTACGTCCTTCAGCCGGCGCAGGCCGCGGCGGCGGCGGCGGATACCGGGAAAGTCCTCGAGACGGGGGTCGCTCATCGGCGCGCGCGATCCTACCACAGCGCGCCGGCACGCCGCCGCTGGTTCGCGCCCCGACCCCGCCTACGATGCGACCGTGAACTTCCTGCTGCTCGAACCCCACGAACTCGACGCGGCCGGGCGGGCCGAACTGCGCGGTCGGCGTGCGGCGCACGTGCATGGCGTGCTGCGCGCGCAGATTGGCCAGCGGCTGCGCGCCGGCGTGCTCGGCGGCAGCCTCGGCCACGCGACGGTCACCGCGCTCGCGGCCGATCGGGTCGCCGTCGAGACCGCCTTCGACGAACCGCCGCCGGCCACGCGCGACGTGCTGCTGCTGGCCGTGCCGCGGCCCAAGGTGCTGCTGCGGCTGCTCGCCCACGCGGCGGCGATGGGGTTCGCGCGCATCGAGCTGTTCCGCAGCTGGCGCGTCGAGAAGAGCCACCTCGCCAGCACGGCGATGCGCGCCGAGGTGCAGCGCGAACAGCTGTTGCTCGGCCTCGAACAGGCCGGGCGGACGCGCCTGCCGACGATCGGCTTCCACCCGCTGTTCAAGCCGATGGTCGAAGACGCGCTGCCGAACCTCGATCTGCCCGGGGATCGCTACGTCGCGCACCCGACCGCGGCGGTCGACACCGCGGATCTCGCGCCCGGCCACGGCCCGTTCGCGCTCGCGATCGGCCCCGAAGGCGGCTTCCTCCCCTACGAGGTCGGCGCGCTGCGGGCCGCCGGGTTCCTGCCGATCCGCTGCGGCGCCACGCCGCTGCGCGTCGAGACCGCGGTCGCCGCACTCTGGGGACAACTCGACCTGCTGCGGCGCCGCGGCCAGAGGGCGCCATGACGTTGCGACTCGGGCTGTCGGGATGCGAAGCCCCTGGCGTCGCCGCGTTGGTCGCCGCGCAACGGCAACCGTTCGCCGACGTCGTCGCCCTGCACGATGACCACGCCGAGCGCGCGGCGGCGACGGCCGCGGCCCACGGCGTCGGCTTCGCCACCGGTTCGTTCGACGCACTGCTCGGCCAAGGCGTCGACGGCGTCGTGCTGTGCGGCCCGCTCGCCGCGCGGCTGGCGCAGGTGCAGGCGGCGGCCGAGCAGTCGGTGCCCGTGCTCGTGCACGCGCCGCTGGCGATCGACCTGGCGGCCGCCGAGGCGATGGTCGCCGCGTGCACGGCGCACGAGGTGCGTCTGGCGGTCGCATTCGCCGGCGCGTCGGCGCCCGAAGTCGAAGACCTGCGCCGCATCGTCCACGACGGCTGGCTCGGCGGCGCCGTCGCCGTGCAGTCGCTCGTCGGCCGACCGGCGACCGCCGCGGCCGCCGGCCCACCCCTCGGCGGCGCCCTGTGGCAACTCGCCACCGACCATCTGCACCTGGCCCACCACCTGCTCGGTCGACCGGCGCTGCACGTCACCGCGCAGGCGGCGCACGGCACGCTGCCGAGCGGCGTGGAGGGCGCGGGCGCGCCCGCGCTGCTGCGCGGCGGCCTGCTCGCCACCTTCACGGCGACGCGACTCGGCGACGCCGACGAACTGCTGGTGGTCGGCACGCAAGGCGCGTTCGGCCTGTCGCGCGCCGGCCTCTGGCTACAGGGCGAGCGCCCGGTCAGGAGCCGGTTGCTCGCCTACGAACGGGGCGGCGTGCGACAGGTCTGGACGCGCGACGAGCTGGCGACGCTGGCGGCGCCGTTCGCCGCTCGCAGCGAGCTGCACGGGCGCTTCGCCCGCTGGCTCGACGACGAGGACGACGTGCCGTGCACCGGCGAGCAGGCGCTCGAGCAACTGCGCGTGTTCGCCGCCGCGGCGCGCGCGGCCCACAGCGGCCGCACCGAAAGCGTTTGACCGAGTGCGGTTGACGCTCAGCGGTTGCCGTACTGCTGCTCGTAGTACGACTGGTAGGCGCCGCTGCGGACGCGCTCCCACCACGCCTTGTTGGCGAGGTACCAGTCGACGGTCTGCCGCAGGCCGCTCTCGAACGTGTGGTGCGGTGTCCAGCCGAGCGTCGCGCGGGCCTTGCTCGAATCCATCGCGTAGCGACCAGGCGCAGGATCTCCTTGACGACGAACAGGTTCTCGCGCTCGGCGTCACCGCCGAAGTTGTAGACCTCGCCCGGCTTGCCGCGCTCCATCGCGACGCGGATGCCCTCGCAGTGGTCGAGCACGTGGATCCAGTCGCGGACGTTCTTGCCGTCGCCGTAGACCGGCAGCTTCTTGTTCTCGAGCGCGTTCGCGATCATCAACGGGATCAGCTTCTCGGGAAACTGGAACGGCCCGTAGTTGTTCGAGCAGCGCGTGATCACGCACTCCATGTGGTGCGTGTGGACCGCGGCGCGGACCATCAGGTCGCTGCCGGCCTTGCTCGCCGAATACGGCGAGTTCGGCTGGATCGGCGTGTCCTCGGTGAAGTAGCCCCAGGCGCCGAGCGAGCCGTAGACCTCGTCGGTGCTGACGTGGACGAAGCGCTGCGTCTTGTAGATGCGCGCCTTGTCGAGCAGGACTTGCGTGCCGATCACGTTGGTGCGCACGAACGCCGTCGCGTCGAGCACCGAGCGGTCGACGTGGCTCTCGGCGGCGAAGTGCACGACGACCTCCGGCCGGTGCTCGGCGAACACCTTGTCCATCGCGGCCGCGTCGGCGATGTCGCCCTTGACGAACGCGTAGCGCTCGTGTTTCTCGACGTCGCGCAGGTTCTCGAGGTTGCCCGCGTAGGTCAGCGCATCGAGGTTGACGATGCGGTGCTCGCTGGTGTGCAGCAGCATGCGGACGAAGTTGGAGCCGATGAAGCCGGCGCCACCGGTGACGAGGATCTTGCTCACGGGAGTACTCGGAGAACGTTCGGAAGGATCAGTACTGCTTGCCGCGCAGCGCGTCGCCGGTTCCGCCGGCGGCAGGCCCATCTGCGGCCGGCCGGGCGCCGGCCTTGGCCGCGGCCTGCGCCGCCGCGTCGAGCGGCAGGTGGCGGCGCAGCGCGTCGACGTAGTGCGGCATGGTCTTGCCCCGCACCTTGGCCAGCTTCTGCGTGTCGAGCACCGACCACGCCGGGCGCGCCGCGGGACGCTGCAGCTCGGCGGCGGTCTGCTCGCCGACCGCGATCGACGCATGGCCGGCCTCGCGCAGGATGTCGACCGCGAACTGGTGCCACGAGCACTGGCCTTCGTTGGCGGCGTGGTAGATGCCGCCCGGCGCGCCGCTCTCGCAGAGATCGAGCAACGCTTCGGCGAGGTCGTGCGTCATCGTCGGCCTGCCGATCTGGTCGGTGACGACCTTCAGCGGCTGGCCGCTGAGCGCGCGGTCGAGGATCGCGCGCGGGAAGTTCTTGCCGCCGGGCCCGAACACCCAGCTCGTCCGGCAGACGTAGAAGTCCCTGCGCTCGTGACCGAGCACGGCTTCTTCGCCGAGGCGCTTGCTGGCGCCGTAGACCGACAGCGGCTTGACCGGCGCATCGACCGGATAGGGCGTGCCGTGCAGGCCGCCGTCGAACACGAAGTCCGTGCTGACGTAGACCATGCCGGCGCCCGCGGTCGCAGCCGCCTCGGCGACCCACGCCGTGGCGAGGCCGTTGACGCGGTACGCGGCCAGCGGATCGGCTTCGCAGCCGTCGACGTTGGTTATCGCACCGCAGTGGACGACGAAGCGCGGCGCCGCCGCGGTGATCGCCGCGTGGATGCCGGCGCGGCGCTCGAGCGGCATCTCGGCGACGTCGACGCCGAGCGCGCGCTTGCCGCGCTGCGCGGCGAGCGCCATGACGACGCGCCCGAGCTGGCCGTTGGCCCCGGTGACGAAGTAGTCGAGGCGGCTCATGCGCGGCTCAGACGTCCATCCGGTTGGCGCCGTTGTCGCGGATCAGCGTCGCCGAGCGGTACAGCGACTCGAACGTGCCGGCGTCGGTCCACCAGCCCTTCAGCACCTCGCAGGTGAGGTTGCCGCGGCGCAGGTACTCGTTGTTGACGTCCGTGATCTCGAGCTCGCCGCGGTGCGACGGCTTCAGCGTCCGGCAGATGTCGAACACCGACGGGTCGTACATGTAGATGCCGATCACCGCGAGGTTGGACTCGGGCTCCTTCGGCTTCTCGACGATCTTCAGGACCTTGCCGTCCTTGACGGTCGCGACGCCGAACCGCTCGGGGTCGTGGACCTCCTTGAGCAGGATCTTGGCGCCGCCGCCCTGCGCCTTGAAGTCGTCGACGGCCTTCTTGATGTTGCCCTCGATGATGTTGTCGCCGAGCACGACCGCGATCGGCTCGCCTTCGGCGAACGCCTCGGCCAGCTTCAGCGCGTCGGCGATGCCGCCTTCGCCTTCCTGGTAGGCGTAGCTGATGCGGCGCAGACCGAAGTCGCTGCCGTTGCGCAGCAGCTGCAGGAAGTGACCCGCCGAGTTGCCGCCGGTGACGATCAGGATGTCCGTGATGCCAGCGTTCACCAGACACTGGATCGGGTAGTAGATCATCGGCTTGTTGAAGACCGGCAACAGGTGCTTGTTGGTGATCTTCGTGAGCGGATACAGACGGCTGCCGAGGCCGCCGGCGAGGACGACACCTTTCATGATTGTTTGCTCCGGCCGGCGAGTGCGGCCTGGCTGCGATACCAGTCGAAGGTCTTCTCGAGACCCTTGGTGAACCCGATCTTCGGCGCGAAGCCGAACAGCTCGCGCGCGCGCGACGCGTCGGCGAGCGAATGGCGGACGTCGCCGGCGCGCGGCGGCGCGAAGGTCGGCTCGGGCGGCTGCTGCAGGCCGAGCGACTTCGCGGCGATCAAGGCGAGCTGCGTGTAGAGGTCCTTGACCGTGGTCGCCTGGCCGTAGGCGAGGTTGACGGTCGTGCAGCCCCTGCTGCTGCCGTCGAGGCAGCGGACGACGCCGTCGACCACGTCCTCGACATAGGTGAAGTCGCGCGACTGCATGCCGTCGCCGTCGATGCGCGGCCCCTTGCCGAGCAGCAGCGCGCGGCAGAACGCGGCGACGACGCCCGAGTACGGGCTGTCGGCGGTCTGGCGCGGACCGAACACGTTGAAGAACCGCGTGACCACGACCGGCAGGTCGTAGACGCGCGCGAACGAGCGGCAGTAGAGCTCGCCGGCCAGCTTCGCGGCGGCGTACGGGCTCAGCGGGTCCTCGCGCAGGTCCTCCTGCTTGAACTTCGCTTCCTGGTTGCCGTAGGCCGAGCTGCTGCCGGCGTAGACGACGCGCGCGCCGGCGGCCCGCGCCTGGTCGAGCACGATCGCGGTGCCGGTCGCGCAGGCGGCGTGCGTGTCGAGCGGCGCCTCGAGCGAACGCGCCACCGACGGCAGCGCGGCGAGGTGCACGACCTTGCGCACGCCCCGCATCGCCTTCGCCACGGCACCGGCGTCGGCGACCGAGCCCTCGTGGAACTCGACCGGCATGCCCTCGAGGTTGGCACGGAAGCCCGTGCAGAGGTCGTCGAGCACGACGACGCTGCGGCCTTCGCCGCACAACCGCGCACAGACGTGCGAGCCGATGAAGCCCGCACCCCCCGTCACCAGGACTCGTTCGCTCACGGCACCCTGCCTGCTTTCTTCTCGTTCACGTACCAAGCACAGAATCGTTCGATGCCATCGGCCAACGGGGTGGTGCAGCGATAGCCGAGTTCGCGTTCGGCCAGCGATACATCGGCGAACGTGATCGGCACGTCACCCGGCTGGTCGGGCAGCAGCTGCTTGCGCGCCTTGCGGCCGAGCACCCGCTCGAGGTGGCCGACCAGCTCGGCGAGCGACGTCGTCGCGGCGCCACCGAGGTTGTAGACCGCATACGGCCGCGGCGGATGCATCGCGGCGACGATGCCGGAGACGATGTCGTCGACGTAGGTGTAGTCGCGGCGCGTGCTGCCATCGCCGAAGAACGGCAGCTCGGTGCCGTCGGTGATGTGCCGCGCGAACATGTGGATCGCCATCTCCGGCCGCTGGCGCGGTCCGTAGACGGTGAAGAAGCGCAGGCAGGCGACCGGGTTGCCGCGCAGGTGGTGCCAGGCGTAGCACTGCACCTCACCGGCCTTCTTGGTTGCCGCGTACGGCGACACCGGGTGGTCGACGCTGTCGGATTCGGCGAACGGCACCTTCGTGTTGCCGCCGTAGACCGACGAACTGCTGCCGAAGACGAACACGGTGTCGCGGCGTTCGACGGCCTGCAGCAGGTGCTCGGTGCCGACCAGGTTGACGTCCCAGTACCGGACCGGGTCCTTGATCGACGGCCGCACGCCGGCCAGGGCCGCGAGGTGCACGACCACGTCGGCGTCGCCGACCGCCCGGCGGCACGCAGCGGTGTCGCGTAGATCCCCCTCGACGAAGGTGAACCGGTCGCCGCCGGTCGCCTGCAGCTCCTCGAGGTTCCGATGCTTCAGGCGGACGTCGTAGAACGGGTCCAGGTTGTCGAGCACGCGCACGCGCGCGCCGGCCGCCAGCAGGCGGTGGCCGAGGTGCGAGCCGATGAAGCCCGCGCCGCCCGTGATCAGGATGGACTGCACGTCGAGGAAAGGACCGGGGCAAGATTGGTAGCGGATCCCGGCGCGCGTTTCCATGCCGACCGCGTGAAGTTCGCGCTCGCAAGGGCCCCAACCGCACTCCGGCTGCGCGGTTGCGCTACGATGCGCCCATGGACCAGACCTCGCTGCTGTGGCGCGGGCGCCGACGCGGGCGCGCGTTCGCCGCTGTGTTCGTCCTCGCCGCGGGTTTCGCTGCCGCGCAGGCGCCGACCCCGGCCCCGACGCCCCCGGCCGCGCCGGCGGTGCCGCCGGTCGACCCTGATCTGCCGGCACAGCTCAAGGAGCTGAAGAGCCTGGTGGCCGACCCGAAGATGCAGGCCGACTTCCAGGCGATCGCACGCGTCCAGGCCCTGGCCAAGCAGCCGGACCAGCGCAATCCGAAGGACGCCGAGAAGATCGCCAAGGCGTTCGGCGACGTGTTCCGCACCGGCAAGGTGCGCCCCGCCGACAAGGACCACCTCTACCGCGAAACCGGCGATGCGCTGGCGGGCTTCGGTGCCAACGGCGCCAAGGAGCTGGTCAAGGCGCTCGACGACAAGCGGCTCGAGGACCTGCTCGAGCTGCGTGCCCACCTGATCCGTGCGCTCGGCCGCACCGGCGACGACAGGCAGATCGAGTGGCTGCTCGACGTCACGTTGCGGTCGCCCAAGGACGAACTGCGCGCAGCGGCCGGCGAGGCGCTGGGCAACTTCGCGGCGGTGGACCTGAAGATCCGGCGCGATGTGGTGAAGCGCGTCATCCGCGAGTGGGGTAGTCTGCACCAGCGGGCAACCACGCCAGACGCCGTCGATCCCAACACGCCGGTCGACTTCGGGCCGCAGAACGCGCGCAAGACCCTGAAGCTCGTCGAGCCGGCCTGGAACGCGACGCTGGCGAAGCTGACCGGCGCCACCAACACGCAGTTCCTCGAATGGCAGCATTGGCTCAACAAGAATCCCAACTGGACCTCGCCCGAAGCGCCGCGCAAGCCGTGACCGCGCGGGCGCGCCGCGCGGCCGTGGCCCTGGCGCTCGCGCTCGCCGGCACGCCGCTCTTCGCCCAGATCGGCGTCTACGTGCCACCGGAGAATCCGCTGACGCCGGCCAAGGTCGTGCTCGGCAAGCTGCTGTTCTGGGAAGAGCAGCTGTCGCACGACGATTCGATGGCGTGCGGCACCTGCCACCTGCCCGAACACGGCGGCACCGACGGCCGCACCTTCGGCCGCCACCCCGGCTTCGACGGCCTGTTCGGCACCACCGACGACGTCCACGGTTCGCCGGGGATCACCCGCCAGGCCGCGAACGGCGAGTTCACGCCGGTGCCGTCGTTCGGCCTGCGCAAGCAGGTCACGCCGCGCTGGTCGCCGACCAATGTCGGTGCGGCCGCGCACCACGAGCTGTTCTGGGACGGTCGCGCCGACAGCACCTTCGTCGATCCCGAGACCGGTCTGGTCGCGATCCAGAACGGCGGCGCGCTCGAGAGCCAGGCGCTCGGGCCGATCATGAATCCGGTCGAGATGGGCAAGGAAGGCCGCACCTGGGCCGAGGTCGCGCAGAAGCTGCAGGCCGTGGTGCCGCTGGCGCTCGCGACCGCGCTGACGCCCGACATGGTCGCCGCGCTGCAGCTGTCCCCCACCTACCCGCAGCTGTTCGCGGTCGCGTTCGGCGATCCGGCGATCACCGCGCAGCGCATCGCCTTCGCGCTGGCCAGCTACCAGCGCACGCTGGTGCCCGACGACACGCCGTGGGATCGCTTCACCTACCAGGGCCAGACGAACGCGCTGACCGTGCAGGAACAGCATGGCTGGCAGCTGTTCCAGACCAGCGGGGTCTGCATCGCCTGCCACGGCACCGAGTGGTTCCAGGACGACCAGTTCCACAACCTGGGCCTGCGTTGGGCGAACGAGGACCACGGGCGCGGCGCGATCAGCGGCCTGCCGGGCGAGGATGGCGCCTTCAAGACGCCGACCCTCCGCAACGCAGGTCTGCGGCCGCGGCTGTTCCACAACGGCCAGAGTCCGGCGCTCGACGATCCGGCGCAGCTCACCGATCCGAACTCGGTGCTGAACGTCTACCTGCAGGGCGGCGGCGTCGACCATGTCGAAGGCCAGTTCCGCGACCTCGGTACCCATGTAAGCCTCGATGACCAGGGGATTGG
>CAYMRG010000074.1:0-2748 GCA_964392555.1 uncultured candidatus Brocadiaceae bacterium | reverse complement strand
CTCATCGTCGAGGCGATGAAGACCATGAACGCCATCCCCGCGCCGCGCTCCGGCTCGATTGCGCAGAACGGCGTGACCATCGCCGACCTGCAGGACATCCTCGCGTTCGTTGCCAACGGCCTGACCGACCAGCGCGCCGCCCTGCGCCTGCCGCCGTTCGATCATCCCGATCTGCGCAGCACCCGGCTCGCGCCGCCGCGTGGGTTCGGCCAGCCGCTGGTCGGCGCGAACGAGCCGTTCGTCGTCGACACCGTGCCGTCCTATCCCGGCAACCTCGACTTCCGCCTCGGTTTCGCCGGCGGCGACGGCGCGGGCCTCGGCCTCGTCACCTATGGCTTCGGCTCGATCGAGCCGAGCGTGACCGTCGCCGGCCTGCCCTGGCACGTCGATGTGTTCGACTACCGGTTGGTGCCGCTCGCGGGCCAGCCCGGCGAACCAGGCCATGCGACCTGGCACCTGCCGATCCCCAACGATCCCGGGCTCGCCCCGCTCGGCTTCTACTTCCAGCTGTTCGTGCTCGACGCGCTGGCGCCGGGCGGCATCGCGGCGAGCTCGGGGACCGAGTTCTTCATCCGCTGAGGCTGGCGCGACCGCCCGTCACGACCTGGAAGCAGCGGCAGCGGTCCTCGCTCAGCCGGGTGAACTCCGAGCCGTCCAGGCGCATGCCGTGGACGTGCGATTCGCCAGCCAGATCGGCATCCGCCAGGAACACGACGTGCGTCCCGTCGGGCGACAGGGACGCGGCTTCCATTGCTTCGCCGACCACGGACGGCGGCGTGATCACGGCGCGGTTCGAACCGTCGAAATCGACGACGACGATGCCGATCGCGGTCGAGCAGACGGCAGGTTCGCGTCGGACGGCGTCACGCTCGGCCCGCACGTGTGTCAGCCTGTCGCATGCGCCAGCCCTCGTCGATCTTCCTGATACCGCGGCTTGCACGACGACTGGCCGGTGCCCTCGTCACTTCGGCGGGTCGAGGCGGCGTATCCGCACGTTGCGAAATGCAACCGGGTCGTTGTGGCCACAGAAGCCGAAGAAACCCTCAATGCGGTTCTTGCCGGTGTGCTTCTCACCGAGGTTGGTCGGCAGGTGCTCGATGTCGGCGTCGACGATCGGCGTGCCATTGAGAACGACCGTGACGTGCGTGCCGCGGACCGTCACCTCCTCGAAGTTCCACTGCCCCACCGGTCGCTGGTAACCGCGCTGCGCCGGCACGACCCCATAGACGGAGCCGTGGTATTGCCACGGTTTGAGCTGCGCATACTGCTCGGCGCTGTCGTCGAGCACCTGCACCTCGCAGCCGGCGTACGCCGGATCGCCTTCGCCGGGATAGTGGATGGCGAGCCCATTATTGCCGCCCGGCGGCAACAGGATCTCGAGCCGCACCGTGAAATCGGCGAGCGGCTCGACGGTGAACAGGTTGCCGCCCTTGCCGGCGCGGCAACGGATCGCGCCGTCGGCGACCTCGTAGCTGTCGCGGTCCCCTTGCCAGCCCGCCAACGTCTTGCCATCGAACAACGGCCGGAACCCGTCGGCGGCGTGCGCAGCGAGCAGCGCGTTGGCCTCGTCGCCGGGGATCGGACGCACCCACACCTCGCGGAAGCGGATCTCGCCGCCGTGCGTCTGCAATTGCAGCGGGCCGGTCGCCGGCAAGGGCCGCGCGCGGTCCCAGTAGTTCTCCATCACCACGCCGTCGACGGTGACCTTGCCGTTGAGCCGCACCCAGACCAGGGCGCCGATCTGGCGGATCTCGAGGCGGTTCCATTCGCCGAACGGCCGATCGGCGACCGCCGGCGGGAAGCGCTCGTGGACCTGGTTGTTCCACAGTCCGCCGCTGCCCTTGTCGGCGCCCAGCGACCATTTGCCGCCGGCCTCGGTGTAATCCCAGATCTGCACCTGCGGGCAGCCGCGCAGGTAGATGCCCGAATCGGCCTTGGCCACGGTCCGGTATTCGAGCACGAAGTCGGCATCGCCGTAGACGGCGTCGGTGGTCAGGTAGGCGCCTTCCCCGTCGTTGACCAGATCGCCGTCCTGCACATGCCAGTGGGCCTGCGCCGTCGCGTCGTCCTTGGCGCGCATCGCCGCGCGCTCGTCATCGGTCATCGCCGCCAGCTTGTAGGGATCGAAGTGCTCCTGGCCGTGCCAGCCGGCGAGGTCCTTGCCGTTCCAGAGGCGTGTGAACCCCGCCTGGGTCAGGTCCGCCGGCTTGGCCGGGAACTCCTGGCCAGTGGCGACCTGGGCAAAGGGCAGGGTGGCGACGATGACGAAGGCGGCGAAGGCGCGCATGACGGCAGGCTACGCGGTCGCGTATGGTCGGGCCATGGTGCGCGCTCCCCGTCTCGTCGTTTCCTGCGTCGCCGTGCTCGCCGCCTGCGCGGGCACCAGCGACACCGGCTCCAACCCCGCCGCCGAACGCCCCGCCCTGACGGCGCTGCCCGCGTTCGCTCCTCCGCCGGTCGGTTTCGACGCGACGGTCGACGATTACCACGGCACGGCGATCGCCGATCCCTACCGCTGGCTCGAGGACCAAGACGGCGAGCGGACCGCCGCGTTCGTCGCCGCGCAGAATGCGGCATCGCGCGCCTTCCTCGATGCGTTGCCCGAACGCGAATCGCTGCGCGCGCGGCTGACCGAGCTGTGGGAGTTCGCGCGCGGCGGGTCGCCGCGCCGCTTCGGTTCGCACTGGTTCTGGACCTGGCAGGAAGGGCTGCAGAACCAACCGGTCTGGCGCACCGCAGGCACGCCGG
>CAYMRG010000073.1:0-13830 GCA_964392555.1 uncultured candidatus Brocadiaceae bacterium | reverse complement strand
GATCGCGGCGAGCGGCAGGTCGAACGCGATCGAGCCGATCGCCGCCTGCGTGTAGTCGCCGACGCCCGGCAGCGCCGCGAGCGCCGCGGCGTCCGGCGGCACCGCGCCACCGTGCTCGGCGACGACGCAGCGCGCGCCGTCGCGCAGCAGGCGGGCCCGGCGGTAGTAGCCGAGTCCCCGCCAGGCCAGCAGCAGCTCGTCGTCGCTGGTCGCCGCGAACGAGGCCGCCGTCGGATAGCGCGCGACGAAGCGTTCCCAGGCGGCCCGGACGGCCTCGACGCGGGTCTGCTGCAGCATGATCTCGCTGACCCAGATCGCCCACGGGTCGCGGGTTCGCCGCCACGGCAGGTCGCGGCGGTTGGCGTCGAACCAGGCCAGCAGGCGCGCGGCGAACGGCGCCGTATGCCGGCCGCGCGCCGGGCGGTCAGTCACCGAGCAGGCTCGCGTCGGTCGGCGGCGACTGCAGCTCGAGGCCGAGCCGGTCGCGCAGGTCCTGTTCGGCCTGGTCCAGCAGGTCGTTGAGGCGCACCGCGTCCTCTTGTTCGGACACCAGCGAGATGCGGATCGTGCGCGTCGATTCGATGCCCTGCACGCGGGTGCGGATGCTGACCAGGGGGTGCTTCTTGGCGACGTCGGCCAGCGCCCGGCTGATCGACGACTCGTCGTGGCCGTGGTAGTCGACGTTGCGCTCGCCGCGGACCGTGTCCGGCCCCTCGGCGCTCATCACCGGCATGACGTGCTGGGTGAAGAACCGCTGCATCTCGGCCGGCACGCCGGGCAGCAGGAACACGGTCGTCGCGCCGACGCGGAGCTGCACGGCGGGGGCGGTGCCGACCGTGTTCTCGTAGCAGATCGAGCCCTTCGGCACGCTGGCCATGCCCCGGCGGCTCTCGCTGAGGTCCGGGCTGGCCACGACCTCCTTGGCGAACAGGCGGCGGTAGGAGTTCTGGATGTAGTCCAGCGCCTTCGCGTCCTCCACCAGGCCGAGGCCGGTCGCCTTGGCCAGGCAGCCGCGCGAATTGTCGTCCCAGTTGGGCCCCATGCCGCCGGTCGTCAGGACGAACGTCGGCTTCTGCTCGATCGCCCAGGTCAGGGCCGCGACCATCTCGGCTTCGACCCGGTCGACGACCTGGATCGTGCGGACGCGGTAGCCGATGTCGTCGACGCGGTTGGCGATGAAGGCGGCGTTGCGGTCGACGACCGAGCCCTCGAGGATCTCTCGGGAGACGACGAGGATGATGACGCTCTTGTCGAACAAGCGGGGCTCCAGTGGGGGGTGCAGGGAGGTGCGGGCTGGTCGACGGGCCGATCCGGGCGGCCCGCCGCGAACCTGCATGCTACATGATCGGCACCGTTGTTGAAGCGCTCGCCCGGCCCCGGAAGAATGCTGTTTTCGTCCGCCTAGCGACCCTCGTCAGCCCCTCCGCTCATGACCGATCCGACCCCGCCGACCGGCGGCCGCATCACCGATCTCCTGCTCGAGCGGGAGATGCGCGAGAGTTACCTGAACTACTCGATGAGCGTGATCCTGAGTCGCGCTCTCCCCGACGCGCGCGACGGCCTGAAGCCGAGCCAGCGCCGCGTGCTGGTCGCGATGAACGACCTCGGCCTCGGGCCGCGCAGCAAGCACCGCAAGTGCGCGAAGATCTGCGGCGACACGTCGGGTAACTACCACCCGCACGGCGAGGCGGTCGTCTACCCGACCCTCGTCGGCATGGCGCAGCCGTTCACGACGCGCTACCCGATGGTCGACAGCCAGGGCAACTTCGGCGCCATCGACGGCAGCCCGCCGGCGGCGATGCGCTACACGGAGGCCAAGCTCGCCTGGCCGGCCGTGCACATGCTCGAGGACCTCGACAAGGAGACGGTCGACGAGGTCCCCAACTACGACGGCACGTTGATGCAGCCGGTCGTGCTGCCCGGCCGCTTCCCGAACCTGGTCTGCAACGGGTCGACCGGCATCGCGGTCGGCATGGCCGCGAGCCTGGCGCCGCACAATCTGCGCGAGGTCGCGAAGGCGATCCACAAGCTGCTCGACAACCCCGATGTCACGCTCGACGAGCTGCTCGAGGTCGTGCAGGGCCCGGACTTCCCGACCGGTGGCACGATCATGGGCCGCGGCGGCATCCGCAACGCCTATGCGAGCGGTCGCGGCTCGGTCGTGGTGCGAGCCAAGTACCACGTCGAGGAGAAGAAGGGCCGCAAGCAGATCGTCTTCACCGAGGTGCCGTTCCAGGTCAAGACGACGACGATCCTCGAACGCATCGACCACCTCGTGAAGAACGAGCAGATCGATTCGATCGCCGACGCCAACGACGAGACCAACGACCGCGTCGGCCTGCGCCTCGTCATCGAGCTGAAGCGCGGCGTCGAAGACGAGCAGGTGACGCTGAACCAGCTGTTCAAGCTGTCGCCGCTGCAGAGCACGTTCTCGATCATCAACCTGGCGATCCTCGACGGTCGCCCGCGGACGCTCGGCTTCAAGCAGATGCTCGAGTGCTATCGCGACCATCGCCAGGAAGTGATCCGGCGGCGCACGCGCTTCCTGCTGCGCAAGGCCGAGGAACGCCTGCACATCCTCGATGGTCTGCGGCTCGCGGTCCAGAACATCGACGAGGTCGTCGAGATCATCAAGTCGTCGGCCAACACCGACGACGCGCGCCAGCGCTTGATGGCGCGGTTCGACCTCTCCGACATCCAGGCGCGCGCGATCCTCGACATGCGCCTGGCCCGACTGACCGGGCTCGAGATCGAGAAGCTCGAGGCCGAACGCGGCGAGATCAGCGAGAAGATCGCCTACTACAAGACGATCCTCGGTGATCGCCAGGTGCTGATCGGGCTGATGAAGCAGGACCTGAAGGAGATGGTCGAGCAGTACGGCGACGATCGCCGCACGGTCATCAGCGACGAGGAGGTCGGCAGCTTCGTCGCCGAGGACCTGATCCCCGAGGAGATGATGGCCGTCACGGTCACGCACCAGGGCTACATCAAACGCACGGCGCTCGACCAGTACCGGACCCAGGGCCGCGGCGGCAAGGGCGTCAGCGGCGCCGAGACCAAGGAAGGCGACTTCCTGTGGAACCTGTTCGTCGCCAGCACCCACGACTACCTGCTGTTCTTCACCGACAAGGGCCGCGTCTACTGGAAGAAGGTCTACGAGCTGCCGAGCCTCGGCCGCACGGCGAAGGGCCGTTCGCTCGCCAACGTCGTCGAGACCCAGACCGAGGAGAACATCACGGCGATCCTGCGCGTCGAGTCGTTCGACGATCGCTTCCTGGTCACCGCGACCGAGAAGGGCCTGATCAAGAAGACCGCGCTCGTGCAGTACAGCCGGCCGCGCGCCGGCGGCATCATCGCGGTCGGCCTCGAGGAGGGCGACCGGCTGGTCGGCGTCAACCTCGTGCGCGCCGGCCAGAGCATCGTGCTCGGCACGCGCGACGGCATGTCGATCCGCTTCGAGGAGAGCGACGTGCGCGCCATGGGCCGCAGCGCGGTCGGCGTCTGGGGCATTCGCCTCGAGCCGGGCGACGCCGTCTGCGACATGGTCGTGACCGACGGCTCCGGCACGCTGCTGACGGTGTGCGAGAACGGTTACGGCAAGCGCACGGCCGTCGAGGAGTACCGCACCCAGAGCCGCGGCGGCAAGGGCATCATCGACATCCGCACCAGTGACCGGAACGGCAAGGTCGTCAACCTGCTCGCCGTCAAGGACGACGACGAGGTCATGATGATCACCAAGGACGGTCAGATCGTCCGCACCAAGGTCGACGGCATCAGCGTCATCGGCCGCAACACCCAGGGCGTTCGCTGCATCTCGCTGAACGACGCCGACAAGCTCGTCTCGGTCGCGTTGATCCCGACCGAGGAGCCTGAGCAGCCCGAGCAGCCCAAGGAACCCACGCCGCCGCCGGCGAGCTGATCGCCACGCCCGTTCGAGGACACCGATGCCCCAATATCTCGCCAGACTGACCACCGACATGAAGGCCGCCATGAAGGCCGGCGACAAGCCGCGCCTCGAGGTGATCCGCATGTTGATCAGCGAACTCAAGAAGAAGGCGATCGACGCCAAGGTCGACGACCTGCCCGACGACGAGGAGGTCGCCGTCCTGCAGAAGGCCGTCAAGACGCGCGCCGACACCGTCGCGCAGGCCAAGGCCGCTGGCCGCGCCGAGGTCGCCGCCAAGGAGCAGGCCGAGATCGACCTGATCCAGACCTACCTGCCGCAGCAGATGGGCGCCGCCGAGGTCACTGCCAAGGTAAGGGCGCTCGCCGCCGAGATCGGCTACCAGGGTGGCAAGGACACCGGCCGCTTCATGAAGGAGTGGATGGCGCGGTTCAAAGGCCTGGCCGACGGCAAGCTCGTGCAGGATGCGCTGAAGGGTATGGGGTAGCTCGACCGGGGTCGCGCGCGTAGGCCCGGAGATTCAGCGAACGGTTGGCGAGTATCGGCCGCTCCTCCAGGCGGAGCACCGAGAGTTTCCCATGTCCCAGTCGCACCATCTTGCGGCCATCGCCGCGCTATTTCTCGCTGGCACCGCGGCAACCCAGAACGCTGCCTTTGCCACGTTCGGGTCCGCATTGACCGCACAGGCGAACTACAACCAGCCTGGATTCGATGTGGTTCGCACATGCAACACGCACAATTCGGGTGCGTCGTGGCAGCTCTCTCCGGGGCAATTCGACGGTTGGGCGGTCATGGATCCTGGGCTCGGCGTGCCAAGCGGCGACAGCTACGCGGCCTGGACGTTCCGAGCCGGTACCAGCGCCGTGCAGGGCATGCAATTGCTCTGCAACGCAGCGATCGGCGGTCACTGGGTCCGCGACTTCGAATTGCACTACACGACGGACGCGACACCGTCGTTGGCCGGCAACTGGCTGCCGGTGACGGGCATCAGCCCGAGCGTTCCCGGCGCCGCCATTGCCGGTAGCCGCGTGACGTATCCGACGTTCCCCTTGCCCAACCTGTCCGACGTGCGCCTTGCGTTCGCCCCCGTCAACGCGACGGGAATCCGGCTGCACGTCTTCTTTCCTGGTGGCACAGGGTCCGGCGGCAACTTCGTGGTCACCGAGGTGACCTTTGACACCACCGTGCCGGGCCACGTCGTCGTCGGCAGCGCCACCACGTGTGCCGGCAACCTCGGCCTCTCCGTGAACGGCAGGCCGCTACTCGGCGATGCGGCGTTCGCATGGCAAGGTACGAACGCACCCGCCAATGGCATAGGCGTCCTCTTCCTGGGCACCGGCACGCTGCCGGCCGCGGTCCCTCTGCTGGGCATCAACGTCTGGCTCAACCCGACGGGCGCACTCGGCGTCACGACCCTCGCCAACGATTGGGGTGCATGGGCGGTTGGCTTCCCGTTGCCGGCGCAGCCGTCGCTCGCCGGCTTCGTGGTGGCAACCCAAGGCATCTGGCTCGAAGCCTGCGCCCCTGCAGGCTTCACGTCGACTGCGGCGAGCACCATCACGCTGCAGTAGACCGGACCATCCGACTCACCCGCTCACCACCTGCCGCAACACCAGCGCCGTCCGCGCCGGCAGATACAGGTAGAGGAAGTGCCGGTGGATGCGATCGGTGATCGTGTGGTGCCGAACGCTCGCGTCCTGGCGGCCGTGGCCGCCGAACTCCACCAGGTCGCTGTCGAGCGCGATCTCGTATTCGCCGGGTGAGGCGGGGATCGGCGCCGAACGGTAGGACGCGGTCGGGTGGAAGTTGATGGCGAAGACGAGGCCGGCGCGCAGCCAGGACAGCACCTTGCGCTCGTCGTCGTTGTGCAGCAGGAACTCGTCCTCGCCGTCGGGGAAGCCGTGCTGCCTGGCGAGCGCGATCAGCGCGCGATCGAACGCGCCGAGGTGGCGGTAGCGCAGCAATTCGTCGTCGGCGAGCGGCCATTGGCGGCGCGCGTGCTGGTGCGAATAGCCGTTGCCCTCGCGCGGGAAGTCGATCCACTCGGGGTGGCCGAATTCGTTACCCATGAAGTTGAGGTAGCCGTGGCCGGCGGTGCCGATGGTGGCGAGCCGGATCATCTTGTGCAGGGCGATGCCGCGGTCGACGGCGAGGTCCTGCGTCAGCACCGACATGCCGTCGTACATCCGCGCGCCGAGCATGCGGAAGATCAGGGTCTGGTCGCCGACCAGCGCCTGGTCGTGCGACTCCGCGTAGCTGATCGTGCGCTCGTCGCGGCGGCGATTGGTCAATTCGTACCAGACCTTCTGCAGCGGCCACTGCTCGTCGGTCGTGTCCTTGACGAGCTTGATCCAGTGGTCGGCGACGCCCATCGCGAAGCGGTAGTCGAAGCCCGCACCGCCCTGCGCGATCGGCAGCGCGAGGCCCGGCATGCCGGACACGTCCTCGGCGATCGTGACCGCATGCGGCGCGACCTCGTGGATCAGTTCGTTGGCGAGCGTGAGGTAGGCGAGCGCGTCCTCGTCGACCTCGTCGTCGAAGTACTCGGCGTGGCTCGTGAACACGTGACCGAGCCCGTGATGCCGATAGAGCATGCTGGTCACGCCGTCGAAGCGGAAGCCGTCGACGCGGAACCGTTCGAGCCAGAAGCGGCAATTGGCCAGCAGGAAGCGCAGCGTCTCGGGGTTCGAATAGTCGAACAGCCGCGACCCCCACGCCGGATGCTCGCCGGCGGTGCCGGCGCGGCAATAGCAGGCGCTGCCGTCCTGCCGCGAGATCCCTTCGACGTCGTTGCGCGCGCAGTGCGAGTGGACGATGTCCATCAGCACGAGCAGGCCGCGCTCGTGTGCGGCGTCGATCAGCGCCATCAATTGCTCGGGTGTGCCGAAGCGCGACGACGCGGCGAAGAAGCTCGACACCTGGTAGCCGAACGAGCCGTAGAACGGGTGTTCGGCCAGCGCCATGATCTGCAGCGCGTTGTAGCCGGCGCGTTCGATGCGCGGCAGGACCTCGGTGCGGAACTCGTCGAAGCTGCCGACCTTGGCCTCGCTCTGTGCCATGCCGACGTGCGTCTCGTAGACGAGCAGCGGCCCCTGCAGCTTCGGCGCGGCATGGCGGAAGCGGAAGCGCTTCGTCGGCGCCCAGACCTCGGCGTTCCAACTGCCGTGCTCGTTCTGCGACGCGCGGTGCGCATAGGCGGGCAGCCGTTCGCCCTGGCCGCCGGGCCAGCGGACGACGAGGCGCAGCGGCGTGCCTTCCTTCAGGGTCGCGCGCGGCACTTCGAGTTCGAACACGCCGTCGTCACCGCGCCGCATCGCGAACTCCGGCGCGACCTTCCATTTCGAGAAGGGCCCCGCGACGTGGATCGAGGTCGCGTTGGGCGCCCACTCGCGCAGCACCCAGCCGGTCTTCGTGCGGTGGATGCCGTACCGCTCGTGCCCGTCGGCGAACGCGGCGAGCGATCGCCTGCCCGCGAGCAGCTGCTCGCGCAGCGCGCGCGTGCGCTCGTGGCGCTTTCGCATCTGCCCGACGAACGGTGCGAGCAGCGGATCGACGGCCACCCGGCGGCGGATCGCCTCGTCGATGCCGGGGACGGTGACGCTCGGCGCGCGTTTCGGCTTGCGGGACATGCGGCCGGTCAATCAGACGCGGGCCGAGGGGCCGCGGCAACGGCCGACCGGATGTGGCTGACCAACCGCGCGTCAGGGATTTTGAAACAGACCACCGGGCTGGGGCGCACGACGACAAACCGAGGTTCCCTCCATGCCAGCAAGCCACCGTTCCCTTCTGCTCTTGGCCGCGGCCGCCGGTCTGCCAGCGGCCGTCTCGGCCCAGGTGCCGTGCTACGAAACGAATCGCGGCACGCACCTCCCCCTCACCTACGCCCAGGTCCAGACCAACCAGTCGCTCGGGTTCACCTTCCCGACGCCCACCGGCGGCGTCTCGAGCATCTCGATCTCCAGCCAGGGGTTCGTCTGGCTCGGCACCAACAGCAACCCAGGCGTGATCGTGTCGCCGGGCAGCTTCGCCGGCAGCTCGCGGATCGCCGCGTTGTGGACGGCTGCGCTCGACCCGTCCTATGGGCCTGGCGTGTTCTTCAACAGCATTCCGGCGAGCGGGGGAAATCCGGCACGCGCGGTCATCACGTGGGAAGCCTCGGATGGGATCGGCGGCCCGACGAACCTCGCCCAGCTGCAGATGGTGGACGACGGCCGGATCGTCATCTACCACGCTGCAGGCAACGACTTGGGCGGCGGGTGGCCCGTGCTCGTGGGCGTGAGCGATTTCGGCACCGCGACGTCCTACGACCTGACCTCGGCGAGCTACACGACGCTGGACAGCGGCACCGATCCGGCCTTGTTCGAGTTCCTGCCCTTCATCGTGAGCGTCGCGCACACCTACGACCTCGCCGGCACCACCCTCGAGTTCATCCCCAATGGCCAGGGCGGATACCTGTGCACGGAGCGGACCTCGTGTCGCTCCGGCAGCTTCGAGAAGATCGGCGTCGGCTGCCCCAAGCCCGCGACGTTCTACGAGTTCTTCCCGGCGAACACGGGCGCCGACTACGCCAATTCCTCGCTGCTGTTCACGCCGAACGGTCTGGGCGGCTGGATCGGCACGAGCACCGCGACGGCGATCCAGCCGTTCGCGAACAACCTGGGGATCGCCGCCTTCGACACGGCCTACGCCCGGCCCTTGCCGTTCGCCTGGCCCCATCCAGCCGGAGTCGCCACGACCATCGACATCTGCGCCGACGGCTTCGTGTGGCTGAACACCGACCCGAACCACTATTCCCCGTGCTGTGACGGCGATATCCCGCAATTCCTGACGTTCGGCGAACCCTGCCTTGCGCCGCTGTGGCTCGGCCTGGATCCGACCGCCCCTGGCGCAGGCTGCTATCTCGATACCGCGCCCGGTGGCGCCGCGCTCATCACCTGGTCGAATTGCGCGTTGGTCAACGGCAACGGCACGGCGACCTTCCAGCTCGCCCTGTTCCCGAACGGTGCATTCGAGATCCGCTACGGCAGCGTCTCGCCGGGCGGCGAGGCCGCGCTGATCGGCTATGCGTCGGGCGCCGTGGACGATCCGGGCCATCGCGATCTGACCGTCACGCCGTGGGACAGCGGTGTCGCGAGCGCGCCCATGTTGTCCCTGCAGGCCACCGCGGGCACGCGCCCGGCGATCGGCACGACCTTCGGTCTCGACGTCGACGGGTTCGTCACGCCGGCCATCGGTGTGCTCGCGTTCGGCAACCGCAGCAACTTCGACCTGGCCCCGATCGCGACCGGTTGCCGCGGCTACGTCGACTTCGCGACCGGCGGGACGTTCGTCTATGTCGGACTGACAGCGCCCTACACGTTCTCGTTCGCGCTGCCCAACGTCCAGGCGTTCGTCGGGTTCGACCTGTTCCTGCAGGCGGTCGAACTCCGCAGCGGGATCAACGCGCTGGGGCTCGCCTTCTCCAATGGCGGCCTGATGCGCGTGGGATCGTGAGTCGGGGCGAATCGTCCGCTTCGGCGACGAGACGCTACGATCGCCCCGATGCGTGCCCTGGGGTTGCTGACGATCGTCGTGCTGGTGGCGCTCGGCGCGACCTGGTGGCTCGCCTGGACGGGTAAGACGCCGGCGCCGACGCCTGCGGCCCAGGCCGGCGCGGGAACGGATCGCGACGACGTGGTCGTGGCGAGCGGCGCCGCCGCTGCCGAGGCAACCGAGCATGCGTCGAACGGGGTCGAGCGCAGCGCGGTCGTCGCCGAGGCGGCCATCGCCGACGACGCACGCGGCGAGGGCATCGGCATCGAGGTCGAGGTCGTGACGCCGGACCAGCGACCGGTCGCCGGCGTCGAAGTGCGCTACTGGCCGCCGCGTTCGCCCAACGAGCGACGCCGTGACGACGCCGTGATCGAACGGACCGACGACGTCGAGGCGGCGCTGCGCGCGACCGGCAAGGTGGCGAAGACCGATGCGCGGGGCCAGGTGACGATCCGAACCGACGAGGTGGGTTCGCTGTGCGCGCGCCGTGACGATGACTACGCAGAGTTGCGCGACATCGACCTCTACCAGGGTCGTCCGAAGAAGCTGGTGCTGGTGCGGGACGCCACGTTGCGGGTCGCGGTGACCGACACGAGCGGTGCGCCGTGCCCGGGGATCGACGTGGTGGCTGCTTCCCGAGCGGTCACGCGTTCGCTGGGCATTCGCGACGATACCCAGGAACTCGGCAGCACCAACGAGGCGGGCGAGGTCGCACTGCGGCACCTGCAGCGCCTAGCGCCGTTGCCGGGCGAGGACGTCATCGAATGGTCGCTCGCGGTGGTCCTGTTCGCCGACCGCCCACAGCCGATCCGGCGACCCGTGACCGTCGCGGAGGTCATCGCGGGTACACCGATCCGCCTCGAAGTGCCCGCCGGCGGTCGGGCGGCGGTGCAGGTCGTGGAGGCGATGGGGCGGCCATGCGCCGCCGACGTGCAGTTGCTCGACGAGCACGACGATGCCTTCGACTGGCTCCGCGCCGACCCCCGGCACGGCCGCGTTGCGTTCCACCAGGTGCCGCCGGGTCGCCGATGGACCGCGAGCGCGAGCCTTGCACTGACCGGTGGCAAGCGCTGGGCCTCGGCGCGCACCGCGTTCGTCGGCCCACGCTCGACCGGCGAAGCGGTCGATGTGCGCGTCGTCCTGCCCTGCATCGTCTGGACCGTCACCGGCACGGTGCGGAGCGCCGTTGGCGAAGCGCTGCCCAGGATCGATTGGCGAGCCACCGCTACGGCGATCGCCACCGACGGGGCCCGCTTCGACATGGAGGCGTACACGGATATCCGCGACGGTCGGATCCGCTGGAACCTGGTGACACCGGTCGTCGAGAAGATCACCGACATCGTCCTCCACGCGACCTTCCAGGGGGCCCCGCTGTTCGATCTGCCGGTGGCGCGCGAGCTGCGTCCCGAGGCGCAGGACCTCGGCGAGATCGTGGTCCCGGCGATCCCGGACTTGCAGGAACTGGCGACCGTCGAGGTCCGCCTCGCCGGCGACAACGTCACCGCCACGACCACGATCGCGCTGCTGGCCAAGGGCGAGAAGTCTGCGCAAACCGCCGAGACCAGCCGTTCGATCGTCGACGGCAGGATGGTGTTGCGCGGGCCGCCGCCAGGGCATCCGCTCCATCTCTACGTGAGCCGCCCCGGCGCCATCTCGATCGTGCGGCCATTGACCGGACCCGGTGAGCGAGTCGTCGTCGAACTCGAGCCCGCGGCCCAGCTGATCGTCCCCATCGTCACGCGCTTGCCGAGCTACCACCTCGAGGCCGAACTCGAGCCGATCGCCGACGGTGCCCGGGGGCCGGCGCAGTCGCAGGGCGACGAGCAGTCGCAGCTGTATTGGGAGCGGTTGCCGCCCGGTCGCTACCGTCTGCACGTCACGGCAAAGGGCCGCGAGGTCCTGGTCACGGATCTGCCGCCGCTGGTCGCCGGCGACAATCGCTGGCCGACGAACGGTGGCAGTCTCGATCTCCGCGACCGGATGGAGGCCTGCTTCGTCGCGGTGCGCAACGAGAGCTTCCTGCTGCCAGACGCCACCCTTTGCGTGGTGCCCGCCGGCGCGGTCGCAATCGCCGACGAGGCGCTGCAGGGGGACGATCCCTGGCTCGTGCTGCCCGACCGCGAACGCGACGTGCTCGTCTTCGCGCCGGGCTACGTGCCGCAGCGCGTCGCGCGGCCCGCGGGGGACATCGACGTCACGCTGTCACGGTTGACCACGCTGCAGCTCCAGGAGACCGTCGGCGCGGAAGTCGCGCTCGCACTCGAGTACCTGCGCGAAGGCGTGACCGATGCCGCGTTGCGCCAACTGGTCGAGAAGTTGGATCCGCGCCAGGCGGACTTCGCGCTGGGGCCGTTCCAGGTCGAGGACTTCTCGTTCGCGCCCGGCACCGAACTGCGCATCCGGATCCAGCGCGAAGGACGGGACGTGTCCACCATGCAGGTCACCGTCGGCACCACGAGCCCGCAGATCGTGACGATCCGCTGAGCTTCAGCGCGTCCTGCGGCCGCAACCAGAGGCTGCGCGGCGCTACGCGCCGCCAGAAGAGGCCGCAGGCACGCTGCAATCTCCAGGGGCGACTACTACTCCCGCTCGCCAGGCGAGGAAACGCGGGAGTAGTAGATCAGCGCCGCGGCAGCATCGCATACGGCGCGTGCACGTCGTAGCCGAGCAGCGGGCGGATCGCGGCGGGGTCGTCGAGCAGGGCCGCCGGACTGCGCACGTAGGTCTCACCGGCGAGCCCCGCGGCGAACACGGCCGTGAACGTCCACGCCCCGATCTCATCGACGACGATCGCGGCAAACCGACGCTGCTGCAGCGCCTCGGTGGTGTGGTCGAGCAGCGCGCAGATTGCGCGCTGCGCGCGTTCGGGCAGCGGGGCGAGGCGGCTGCGATCGGCGAGCGCCTCGATGTCCAACATGCCGTCGGATCGCTTCGGCAGCGCCTGCAACAGATCGAAGATCGCCTGACCGTGCGCGCCGGTGCCCTTGCCGGCCCGATAGGCAATGCCGCCGTGGCCCGGGATCCACACCGGACCCGGTTGGGCACGCACCCACGCCGCGAGCTGTTCGTGGGCATGGCGGTGCGCCGGCGACGGCAGCAGCGTCGCGCCGCCGCGCGCATACGCGAGCTGCCCGAGCCAGACGAATTGCGCGAGCAGCGCGAGCGGGCCGACGATGCGCAGCACGCGGCCGCGCTCCGCCGCCGCGATCGGGCCGAGCACGCAGGCGCCGGCGAACGCGTACATCAGCACGTTGTCGAAGCCGCCGACATGCAGCCGCGAGAGCCACGACGTGACGATCGCGCCACTGCCGAACGCGGCCAGCGACAGCGCCATCGCGCGCGCGCTGCGCCGCCATTGTGCGACGAAGCCGAGCAGACCCAGTGCCAGCAGTGGCCAGATCGGCCTCAGGTCCTGCGTCCAGTAGCCGAGCTTGCGAGACCCGTCCCAGCCGTGGTGGCGCGGCATCTCGAACAGGTAGAACGTCGACCAGCCTTCGCTGGCGAGGTGCATCCAGCCGAGCGCGATGCCGCTCGCGACTGTGGTCACGGCGGCGAAGCGCAGGGCCGTGCGCCAATCGACGAGCAGCGCGCCGACGCCGACCGCCGGCAGCCACATCAACGCCGACTGCTTCGCCAGCAGCGCGGCCGTCGCGAGCAGGCCGGCGAACAGCCAGCGCCAGCGCGGTCCGTGGCGCACTTGGTAGGCGGTGGCGAGACACAGGAACACGAACAGCGTGTCGTTGCGCGCGAGGTCGTACCACCACGCGAGCCAGCCGTAGCCGGCGAAGAACATCCCCGACGCGCACAACCCGGGGACGACGCGGCCGCATTCGCGGCGGACCCAGTGGCCGATCAGCATCGCGCTGCCGAGCGCGCTGCCGAGCGCGATCAGCCGCAGCGCCAGCAGCCCGTCGACGCCGAGCTTCATCGCGATGCCGCCGAGCCAGAACAGCAGCGGCGCATACAGGAACGGCACGTGCTCCGGCCCCGGTTCGCAGTAGAGCGGCAGGCCGTCGGCGATCCGCGAGGCGTGGTCGACCATCGCGCCTTCCATCCATTCGAGTTCGAACGGATACGGCAGCCGGTGGGCGACCGCGTAGGCGAACAGGCCGAACGCCGCCGCTGCCCCGGCGAGCGGCAACCACCACAACCAGGACGGGCGAGCAGGTTCGGGGAGCGGTGGCGACATCGCGGGGTCGCGCAGCATAGGCGCCGCTATGCTCGACCGCCTCCGATGCGTGCCCTGGTCCTCGTGTTCGGGCTGCTGGTCGTGCTCGTGGGTCTCGGCCTCGCAGCGCGCGCAACCCTGTTCTCCAGCGAACCCGCGCCCGGCGGTGCGGCGCCGCCCGCCGATGGGCAGGCGGCGCCCGCAACCGGGGCCCCGGCGACGGCCC
>CAYMRG010000072.1:0-13900 GCA_964392555.1 uncultured candidatus Brocadiaceae bacterium | reverse complement strand
CGGCGGCATCGCCAGCGCGTTCGCCAGCGCGTCGCCAGCGGCCGCCGCGTCGGTGGCCGCCGCGGTGCTCGCGATCGCCGCGCGCTGTGCCTCGGCGCGCGCGGCCGCGACCTCGAGCGAATCGGCCGCGCCGGCCGCCGCACGCCGTTCGGCGAGCGCGGCCAGCTCGGCGCGCACCGTCGCCGCCTGTGCCGCGAGTTCGGCGAGCGCTGCGGCGTGTGCGCGAGCGAACGCCCGTTCGACGACGTCGGCGCGCACCGCCTGGTCGGCCTGCGCGACGGCAAGCTCGGCGGCCGCGCGCTCGGCGGCGGCGATCCGTTCGCGCGCGCTGCGCCGGCCGGCCAGATCGAGCGGCAACAGTGCGCCGGCCGTCAGCAGCCAGCGCTTCGCGTCGCCCGGATTCGTGACGATGCCCGGGCCGATCGTCAGCGACGGATTCGGCGGCAGCCCGGCGACGCGTTCACCGGCCAGCGCCTCGGCCAGCGCCGCGCGCGCCGTCGCCAGCTCGCTGCGTTGGCGCAGCGCGATCGCCTGCAGCTCGTCGAGCCGCAGCGGCGCGTTCGGCCAGTCCGGCAGCTCGCGGCCGACGAATGCGGCGACGAACGTGCGCAGCTCCGGCGCGTCGAGCCGCCGCCGCGCGAACGCCTGCGGCGCGCGATCGAGGTCCAGCGGTGCCGCGCGGTAGGTCTGGCACGCGGCGAGCGCGAGCGTCGACCACGCGACGAGGCGCGGCAGGCGGCGGCCGGACGGCAGCGAGCACATCGGCGCGGATGGTAGGGCCGGGAGTTTGCCGGAACATGAAATCCCCGCGGCGAGCCTAGAATCCGCGGATGGTGCTCACCTGCCTGTTCGTTGCCGCCCTGCTCACCGCGCCCCAGAACCCACCGCCGTTCGACTTCGCGCGGTCGTGGGCCGAGGTCGAGCGCCAGTTCCACACCGCCTGCGACCAGGCCGGCGTCGTCGGCGGCGCGCTCGCGTTCTGCCAGGGCGACCGCGAACTCGCGTTCGCCGGCCACGGCTTTGCCGATCGCGCCTGCGGGCGCGCCGCCGACCGCGACACGATCTTCCATTGGGCGAGCTGCACCAAGACGCTGACCGGTATCGCCGCGATGCAGCTGCGCGACCGCGGCCGCCTGCGGCTCGACCAGCCGATCGTCGAACTCGTGCCCGAGCTGCGCGTCGTGCACGATCCGTTCGGGCCGATCGAGGCGATCACCGTGCGCCACCTGCTGTCGCACTCGGCGGGCTTCCGCGCGGCGACCTGGCCGTGGGGCGGCGACAAGCCGTGGCATCCGCACGAACCGACCGAGTGGAGCCAGCTCGTCGCGATGCTGCCCTACACCGAGGTCGAGTTCGCACCGGGCGCGAAGTTCTCCTACAGCAATCCCGGAATCGTGTTCGTCGGCCGCGCGCTCGAGAACCTCACCGGCGAGCCGTTCGAGGTCTACATGGAGAAGAACGTTCTGCGCCCGCTCGGCATGGCGCACAGCTACTTCGACGTGACGCCGTACCACCTGCAGCGCTTCCGTTCGCACAGCTACGCGCCGCAGAAGGGCGGCGAGCCGCAGGACCTCGGCGCCGACTTCGACACCGGCATCACCGTCAGCAACGGCGGTCTCAACGCGCCGCTCGCCGACATGGAGCGCTACCTCGCGTTTCTGCTCGGCTCGGTGCCGGTCGAGGGCGACGCCGGCGGCGTGCTCGCGCGCGCCTCGCTCGACGAGATGTGGCAGCCCGGTCTGCCGACCAGCCGCACCGGCGGCGAACGCATCGGGCTCGCGTTCTTCACGATCGAACGCGGCGGCAGCACGTTCGTCGGCCACACCGGCGGCCAGCACGAGTTCGTGTCGTTCTTCTACGTGCACCCGGCGTCCGGCACCGCCGCGGTCGCGGCGTTCAACACCGGCAGCGCCGGGCCGGTGATGGCGAAGGTGCGCGAGCTGTGCATGACGACGCTGTCGCTGCCGATGGCGCAGGGGTGGGGGAAGCCGTTGCCGGTCGCGAGCCCGGACGAGGTGCACGGGGAGCGGTGACGTCCTCAGTCCCTGACCACGATCCCGAAGTGCGTGTACGTCGGCCGCTCGCGTCCCTGATCATCACTCGGCACGTTCACGAGCCCGCCGAACTCACGCACGAACATGCACGACGAGCCGCCTTCGTCGCACAGCATCGCGTCGCGCGCGCCGAACGCGGTCAGGATCTGGCCGACCTGCGGGCGCGTCAGGCCCCACGACCAGTCGGGCTGGCGGCCGTCGGCGACCAGCAGGTAGAGGCGATCGCCCGCGGCGTCGATGCCCATCGCGGTGCGCGGCTGGTTGAAGCGGAACGCCTCGGTCTCGATCGCGCCTGCGACGACGGCGTCGACGCGGCCCCAGACGACGTTGCGGGCACCGGCAGGCACGCTGCGGTCGGTGGCGGCGAGCGCGGTGAAGTGCGCGCGGTGGTGTTCGTCGAAGGCGAGGAACGGGCGCGGGTTGCCGACCTGCTCGCGCAGCAGCACCTCGCCGTCGCGGACCAGGTGCCCGAGCCACGGGCCGAAACCGCAATCCGGGCGCGGTGAGTTGCCGGCCTCGCCGTTGATCGCCAAGGCGCAGCCGCGCGCGCGCGCGAAGTCGCTGGTATAGGTCTTGTGCTCAAGCGTGGCACCGATCGCGATCTCGACCTTCGGCGAGGTCAGGTCGACGACCGCGAGGAACGCGGCGACCGGCGGATCTTCTAGGCGGATGCGGACGAGGTCGATCGCGTCGTTGCAGACGAGCGCCTCGCAGGAAAAGCGCGGGAAGTTCGCGGCGAGCGCGGCGCGCGCGCCGGCGACGTCGACCAGCGGCGTGCTGCGGCGCGGACCGGGGCGCGCGGCGTTCTCGAGCATCGCGGCGACCGCGTCGCGACTCTGCGCGCGCTGCAGCGCGACCAGCCGCTGCACCTCGCGCACGCGGTGGTCGATCGCGAACGCGATCGCGAGCAGCGCGAGCACCGCGCAGAGCCACCGCGCGGCCGTGCGCAGCCACGGCTTCTGCCGACGCCGCGCGAGCCACGCCAGCACGGCGTAGAGCAGCAGTGCCAACACGACGATGCCGAGCACGACCGCGACGACCGGCAACTCGACGAAGCGCGTGACCGTGGCGAGCAGGCTGTCGAGCAGGCGGTTGACCGTCAGGCGCACGCCGTCGCCGGCGTCTTCCTGAGGGACCAGCGCGCAGCCGATGGCAAGAGCGGCGCAGCGGGTCGGCGGGACCGGGACGTGGGGCAGCATGGCTCTGGTTCGGGCGAAGGGTCGCGTTGCCGAGGGACGCAGCGTAGGCAAATCCGCGGCGATGTCATGCTCGGTTCATGCGCGCTGGGCAGGATCGCGCCCTCAACCCCACGAGAACGACGCATGCACACCCTCACGACGATCGTCTTGCTGACGGCAGGCTTCCAAGACCCCGACCTCGCGCAGATGGTCGCGGCGGCGAAGTTGTCGATGCCGCAAGCCGCGGCGCGCGCGCTCGCAGCGGTCGGCAAGGGGGCGCTGACCCAGGCCGAGCTCGAATTCGAGAAGGACCACGTCGTCTGGTCGTTCGACGTCGCGGTCGGCGACGAGATCGAAGAGGTCCTGATCGACGCCAAGGACGGCGCGGTCGTCGACCGCGACGAAGAGGATGAGGACTGCCGGCCGGTGCTGGCGGCGGCGAAGAAGACGTTGCTGCAGGCCGTCGATGCGGCGCAGCATGCCCACGCCGGCGTCCCGATCGCGGCGCGCCTGCACCTGGTCGAAGGCAAGGCGGTCGTGTCCGTCAAGCTGTTCGCCGACGGCGCGTGCAAGGAGTTCGACGAAGCCGTCGGCGAGGGGATGGCGCCGGCCAACGACGTCGCGTTCACCGCCGAGTTCGGCGAGGACGTCGCTGACCTGGTCGCGACCGGTCGCAATCCGTACTTCGTGCTGGAGCCTGGCTACGCCCTCGTCCTCGAAGGCGAGGAGAAGGGCGTCACCAAGCGGGTCGTCATCCGCGTCCTCGACGAGACGCGGACGATCGCCGGCATCACGGCGCGCGTCGTCGAAGAACGCGAGACCGCCGGCAACGAGCTCGAGGAGGTGACGCGCGATTTCTTCGCCATCAGCCGTCGCACCAACAGCGTCTACTACCTCGGCGAAGAGGTCGACGAGTACGAAGGCGGCAAGATCACGGGCCACGGCGGCAGCTGGCTGCACGGTGAGCGCGGCGCGCACTACGGGATGATGATGCCCGGCGTGCCGCTGCTCGGGGCGCGCTTCCAGCAGGAGTCCGCGCCGGGCGTGGGCATGGACCGGGCCGAGATCGTGGCGGTCGACGCGACGTTCCGCTGTCCGGCGGGCGAGTTCGCGCACGTCGTGCGCATGCACGAGACCAACCCGCTCGAGCGCGGTAGCGAGGACAAGCACTACGCTCCGGGCGTCGGGCTGCTGCAGGACGGCGGGCTGAAACTCGTGCGCTTCGGCAAGGAAGTGGTTCGATAGGCCCATGCGGATCCTGGTGGTCGAGGACGACGCGCGCTTGCGGAACGTGCTCCGACGCGGGCTCGTCGAGCACGGCTTCGCGGTCGATCTCGCCGAAGAAGGCGAGGACGGCCTGCACCTGGCGACGCGTGAGCCGTACGACGCGATCGTCCTCGACCTGATGTTGCCGAAGCTGCCCGGCAGCGAGCTGCTGCAGCGGCTACGGGCGCGGGGACGCGCCACGCCGGTGCTGATCCTCAGCGCGCGCGACACACCTGGCGACCGCATCGCCGGTCTCGACCTCGGCGCCGACGACTACCTGGTCAAGCCGTTCCAGCTCGCCGAGCTGGCGGCACGGCTGCGCGCGCTGATCCGCCGCGCGCATGGCCAGACGACGGCGCAGCTGACCATCGGCGAGCTGGTCGTGGACACCGTGGCGCGGTCCGTCACGCGGGCCGGGCGACCGCTCGAGCTGCGCGCCAAGGAGTTCGCGATCCTCGAGCTGTTCGCGCTGCGGCGCGGCCAGGTGCTGAGCCGGACCGACATCCAGGACCACGTCTGGGGACACGACTGCGACCCTGCGTCGAACGTCGTCGACGTGCACGTCTGCCGGCTGCGCGGCCTGCTCGGCGACGATGGGGCCAGGTGGATCCAGACGCGCCGCGGCCAGGGCTACGTCTTGCTCGCTCCGGGGGAGCCTGGCTGATGTCGCTGCGCGCGAAGATGATCGGCGGCCTCGCGGCCGCGCTGCTGCTCGTCATCATGGGCTTCAGCGTCGCGATGGTGTTCGGCCTGCGCGCGTCGCTCACGGACGGCGCGTTCACCGAAGCCCGCGCGCGCGCCGCGGGCCTGGGGTCGGTCGTCGAATGGGAAGGCGGCGCCTGGGTGATCGAGGACAAGACCGGGGTCGCCGGGCAGTACGGCGACGCCTCGGGCCTCTACTACCGCATCGCGGATGCCGCCGGCGCGGTCGTTCTCGCCTCGCCGCTGGCCAGCACGCTCGCCGTGCCCGACGGCGAGCCCGGCGCGCGTCGCCGCACGCTCTCGGGGCGAACGTTCGCCGAGGTGACGATCGACGTCGCCAAGAAAGGTGACGACGACGAGCCGCTGCAGGCGACCACGCTGCGCGTGACCTGCGGACGCGACCTCGGCTCGGTCGAGGCGACGATCGCGTCGCTGGTCGGCGTGTTGTGGTGGGTCGGGCCGGCGGTGCTGCTGCTCGCGCTGTCATCCGGCTGGCTGCTCGTCGGCGGGGCGCTGCGGCCGATCGAGCAGATCGCACGCACCGCCGCGGTGATCGGCGAGCGCGACCTCGGGCAGCGCATTCCGGTCCGCGGCCGCGACGAACTCGCGCGGCTGGCAGGGACTCTGAACCTGACGTTCGACCGGCTGCAGGCCGCGTTCGCGCGGCAGGAGCGGTTCACGGCCGATGCGGCGCACGAACTGCGCACGCCGCTGGCCGTGGTCGCCGCCGACGTCGAACTGGCGTTGAGCCGCGAACGCCCGCCGGACGAGCGTCGCGAACTTCTGGTCGAGATCGGGTCGGCCGCCCAGCAGATGCAGGCGCTCGTGACCGGCTTGCTGCAGCTCGCGCGTGCCGACCGGTCGGGCCTCACCGGCGAAGTCGTGCCGCTCGACGACCTGTGCCGGAACGTGGTCGCCGAGGAGGAAGGGGCGGCGCGCGCGGCCGGGGTGTCCGTTCGCCTCGGGCCGCTCGCGGCGGTCGCCGTCCGCGGCGACGCGGCGTGCCTCGCACAGGTCGTGCGCAACCTCGTGCAGAACGGCGTGCGCCACAACCGTTCGGGCGGGTGCGTCGAGGTGTCGCTGGTCGCGACACCGGATCGGGCCTCGCTGCGGGTCATGGACGACGGCCTCGGCATACCCGCGGCGGCGCTGCCGCGCGTCGGCGAGCGGTTCTTCCGCGTCGATCCGTCGCGCAGTCGGGCGACCGGTGGCACCGGGCTCGGCCTGTCGATCGTCGAAGCGATCGCCGTGGCCCACGGTGGCAGCATGACCATCGACAGCGTCGAGGGGCAGGGCACGACGGTGACGGTGGACCTGCCGATCCCGAGAGTTCCGTAACCGCCCGTTCGTCGCGCGCGCTTCCTCTCGCTCCCGGAGGGCCGTGCGCGTCACCTACAAGCTCAGCGCCTGCCTGCTGGCCGGCATCGCCGCGATCCTCGCGATCGACACCGTCTGGACGTGGCAGCGCGACGTCGACTACTTCGCCCGCGACATGCGGCAGGACCACGAGATCGTCGGCGACGTCGTCGCGGCGGTGGTGCGGCGGCGGTGGAACGAGACGGGCGAAGCGGCGGCGCGCGCGGTGCCGCGCGAGGTCGAGGAGGGCAACCGGCATCTGAGCCTGCGGTGGGTGGCGGTGGACGACGTCGCCGAGGCGGCGCGCGCGCAGCTCGCGGCAGGTGGCGACGCGGTCTCGGTGCGGGACGCCGACTACCAGCACACCTACCTGCCGATCGTCGGCTCGGACGGAACGCGGCTGCTCCTCGATGTGCGGGAGTCACTGACGGCCGAACGCGAGTTCTCGCGCCGCGTGTTCAACCGCGCCGCGTCGGTCGGGACAGCGTTCGTCGCGGTTTCGGCACTGCTGACGATGGTGCTGGGCCGCTTCTGGGTGGGGCGGCCGATGCGGCAACTGCGCGAGCGCGCGGCGCAGATCGGGCGCGGCGAGTTCGACGCCGACGTGCGGGTCGGCGGCGGCGACGAGTTCCGCGCGCTCGCCGGGTCGATCAATGCGATGTCCCACTCGCTGGCCGAAGCCCGCGACCGCGTGCGGCGCGAGACCGAGCAGAAGCTGACCGCGCTCGAGCAGCTCCGCCACGCCGACCGCATGGCGACGGTCGGGCAGCTCGCGGCCGGCATCGCCCACGAGCTGGGCACGCCCCTCAACGTCGCGTGGTCGCTGGCCGCGGCGATCGGGAGCGGCGAGATCGTCGGCGACGAGATCGCGGTGGCCGCCAACACGATCCGCGACCAATCGCAGCAGATGACGACGATCATCCGGCAGCTGCTCGACTTCGCGCGGCCGCGACCGCCCGAGAAGGAGGTCGTCGACCTCACCGAGGTCGCGGCGCGCACGGTGCAGCTGGTCGAGACCGTCGCACAGAAGCGGCGCGTCGCGCTCGCGATCGCGACGACCGGCGAGGCGCCGGCCAACGTCGATCCGTCGCAGATCCAGCAGGTGCTGACCAACCTGGTCGTCAACGGCGTGCAGGCCTGCGCGCCGAATGGCTGCGTGACCGTGGCGATCGGTGCGGACGTGCCGGCGCCCGCCGACGCGCCGGCCGGTTCGCGCTGGCACCGCATCGACGTCCGCGACACCGGCGCCGGCATCGCACCGGCGCTGTTGCCGCGGCTGTTCGAGCCGTTCTTCACGACCAAGGGCGTCGGCGAGGGCACCGGCCTCGGCCTGTCGGTCTCGCACGGCATCGTCACCGAGCACGGCGGCCGCATCACGGTCGTGAGCACGCCGGGCCAGGGTGCCTGCTTCTCGGTGTTCCTGCCGCACGCCGGCGCCGCGGAGGCGTCGTGACGGGCACGCGCGGCCACGTGCTGTTCGTCGACGACGAACCGGCGATGCGCGACATGGTGCAGAAGGCGCTCGGCCGGCGTGGCTTCGTCGCCGCGACCGCGGCGGATGAGGCGGAGGCGCTCGCCGCGCTGCGCGGCGAGCCGTTCGACGCGGCCGTCACGGATCTGCAGTTGCGTGGACCCGACGGCCTGCAGCTCGCGCGCGACGTGGCCACGAACGTGCCGGACGTGCCGGTGCTGGTGCTGACCGCGTTCGGCAGCCTCGCGACCGCGGTCGACGCGATCCGCGCCGGGGCCTACGACTTCCTGACCAAGCCGGTGGACGTCGATGCGCTGGCGCTGGCGCTCGATCGCGCGGTGTCGTTCCGGCGGTTGCGCGCCGAACTGCGCCGGCTGCGCGAACGGCTCGGCGAGCCCGAGACCGGCGCGTTGCTGGGCGACTGCGCGGCGATGCGGCGATTGCGCGAGGTGATCGCGCGGGTCGGGCCGAGTCCGGCGGCGGTGCTGATCACCGGCGAGACGGGCACCGGCAAGGAGCTGGTCGCGCGGGCCCTGCACGCGGCGAGCCCGCGCGGCGCGGGGCCGTTCGTCGCGGTCAACTGCGCGGCGATCGGCGCGGGCGTGCTGGAAAGCGAGCTGTTCGGCCACGTGCGCGGCGCGTTCACCGATGCGCACCAGGACCGCCGCGGCCTGTTCGAGCAGGCCGACGGCGGCACGTTGTTCCTCGACGAGGTCGGCGAACTCGACCTCGCGCTGCAGCCGAAGCTGCTGCGCGCGCTGCAGGAAGGCTGCGTGCGGCCGGTCGGCGGCGAGCAGGAGATCGCCGTCGACGTGCGCGTGCTCGCCGCGACCAACCGGGATCTCGCCGCCGCGGTCGAGGCCGGCCGGTTCCGCAGCGACCTCTACTACCGCCTCGACGTCGTCGCGGTGCACGTGCCGCCGCTGCGCGAACGCAGCGGCGACGTGCTGACGCTGGCGCAGACCTTCGCACGCGCCGCGGCGGAGCGCACCGGCAAAGCGGTCGTCGGGCTGACCGAGGAGGCCGCGCGGTGCCTGCTCGCCTACCCGTGGCCCGGCAACGTGCGCGAGCTGGAGAACGCGATCGAGGCCGCGGTCGCGCTGACCGCCTACGACCGCGTCGTCGTCGGCGACCTGCCGGCGAAGGTGCGCGAGCATCGATCCTCGCACGTCGTCGTCGCGGCCGAGGACATGACCGGTCTCGTGACGCTCGCCGAGGTCGAGGCGCGCTACATCCGCCACGTGCTCGACGCGTGCGGTGGCAACCGCACCAACGCCGCGCGCATCCTCGGCCTCGACCGCAAGACCCTCTACCGCCGCCTCAACGCGCCGCCGGAAGCGTGAGCCGTGGGGCATTCTGCCCCGCGCGGGGCGGGCTTCCCCGGCGGCGGCGAGCCGCGGCGCCGAAGCCACGGAGGTTAGAGCTACGGCACGTCTTGTGCTTCCGAGCCTGCGCCGGCGCCAGAAGCGCCGCGCACCTTGGAGCACACCGATGATCGCCCTGGAACCCGACACCTTCATCATCCCTCGTCCGCGCGCCGCAGCCGCGCTCTCGGACGACGTCCGCGACGCGAGCGCCGAGCGCCAGGCCGTCGCACCGGACTTCGTCGGCGTAGCGGTTGTCCCAGCGGCCACCAAGAACATCCTCGTCGCCGAGGACAACGATCCGATGCGCGGCCTGATCGCGCGTTCGCTGCGCCAGCACGGCTACCGCGTCGTCGAGGTGCGCAACGGCTTCGAGCTGATGCACTGGGTCGAGCTGATCCGCCGATGGAACCCGATCACGCCGATCATCGACCTGATCGTCACCGACAACCGCATGCCGATGTTCACGGGTCTGGAATGCCTCGAGCAGCTCCAGATCGCGCAGGTCGCGACGCCGGTGATCCTGATCACCGCGTTTGGCGACCGCCAACTGCATCACGAGGCGCTGCAGCAGGGGGCCCGTCAGGTCCTCGACAAGCCGGTCGCCATGCCCGCGCTGTGCGCGGCGGTGGATCGGCTGCTGCAGTAGCCTGGTGCGTTTCGGGAAGGGCGCGGCGAGCGCCCGCCTTCCTCGTCGAGTCGTGGGCACGTGGCTCCTCCTCCCCGCCGTCTGCCGGGCCGCGTCCTTCCCGAGCGCATTTTCACCGGCCCCACCGCGCGGCGAGCGGTTCCTACAAATCGCCCGTCGCGCCCGCCGCCGCCGCGGGCCGCTGCAGGGCGCTCGGCCGCGGTACGGTTCGTGCCATCCGCGCCCCATGCGCCCGACGCCCGATCCTGTCCTTCCCGCCTCCGGTCTGCGTCCCGCCGTCGACGAGGGCGGCGTCCGGATCGTGCCCACGGCAGCGCCGAACGTGCTGGTCGCGGCCGACCAGGCCGACCTGCGCGGCAAGGTCGTCGCGGGGCTGCGCGACCTCGGCTACCGGGTGCTCGAGGCGTCCAGTGGGCAGGAACTCGGCGAGTGGATCGAGCGGATCTGCCGTTGGGCGCCGGTCGCGCCGATCGTCGACGTGGTCGTCGTCGACCGCGACCTCGCGGACCTTCCCGACCTGGCGACCCTGGCGCGCCTGCAGTGCGGCCCGGTCACGACGCCGTTGCTGCTGCTGGGCGTCACGGCGCGCGGGCGCTTGCAGATCGAGACCCTGCAGGCCGGCGTCTGGGAGCTGCGTCCCGGCACGTTCTCGCCGGCGATGCTCGGCGAGGTCGTCGACCACCTGGTCTACGAAGCCCAGCCGATCGCCCGCCGGGCATAGCGCCCGCCAGGGGCGCGCCGCGAACCTGCGCCCGGCCTCTCGCCATCGCGGCGCCGGTGGGCAATGATCCCGCCATGCATCCCGCCGCCCCGCGTCCCTTCCGGTCGCTTTCGCTCGCCGCCCGCACAGCGGGCATCTTCGCGTTGGCCGTCGCCAGCGCCACGGCCCAGAGTGCCGATCCAGCGCCGGTCGCCGGCGAGAAGTCGGGGCCGGTGTTCGAGGACGGCCAGGCGCAGGTGGTGCCGGCCTTCAAGGACAGCAAGTCGTGGATCCGCGAGGCGCTGTGGGTCGAGGCGGACTTCGACTCCGACGGCGATGGCCGCATGGATCGCCTGCACGTCGACGTGACGCGGCCGAAGCAGACCGACAGCGAAGGCCTCAAGGTGCCGGTCGTCTACGAGACGAGCCCGTACTTCGCCGGCGTCGGCTCGGGCGACAAGCAGTTCGAATGGGACCCCAAGCAGGAGGTCGGCGCCCAGCCGCCGAAGCGCACGCCGCTGCCGCAGATCCCGTACAACGACACACGCAAGATGATCTCGGCGTCGGAGACCCAGACCTGGGTGCCGCGCGGCTTCGCGGTCGTGCACTCCGAGTCGCCGGGCACCGGCCAGAGCGACGGCTGTCCGACGACCGGCGGCAAGAACGAAGCGCTCGCGCCGAAGGCCGTCATCGACTGGCTCAATGGCCGCGCCAAGGGCTACACCGAGCGCGAAGGGGGCGACGAGGTCAAGGCGACCTGGTGCACGGGCAAGGTCGGCATGATCGGCACGTCCTACAACGGCACGCTGCCGATCGCCGCGGCGACCACCGGCGTGCAGGGGCTCGAGGCGATCGTGCCGATCTCGCCGAACACCTCCTACTACATCTACTACCGCGCCAACGGCCTCGTCCGGCACCCGGGCGGCTACATGGGCGAGGACATCGACGTCCTCTACGAGTTCATCCACAGCGGCAGCCCGGAGAAGCGCGCCTGGTGCGACGAGCACGTCGAGGAAGGCGAGCTGCACAAGGGCTTCGATCGCGCCTCGGGTGACTTCAACGACTTCTGGGCCGGTCGCGACTACGCGACGCAGCTCGACAAGTGGCACGCGGCGACCCTGTGCGCGCACGGCTTCAACGACTGGAACGTGATGCCCGAGCACACGGTGCGGATGTACGTCGCGCTGAAGCAGAAGAACGTGCCGGTGATGGCCTTCTTCCACCAGGGCGGCCACGGCGGCCCGCCGCCGATGCGGCTGGTCAACCGCTGGTTCACGCGCTTCCTCTACGGCATCGACAACGGCGTCGAGAAGGACCCGAAGGCGTGGATCGTGCGCGAAGGCGATTCGATGCGCGAGCCGACGCCGTATGCCGACTACCCGGCGCCCGAAGCGGCGCCCGTGGTCGTGCACCCGACGGCGGGTGGCAACGGCGTCGGCAACCTCGCCGCGGGCCCGGCCCCGGCCGGCACCACCCAGAAGCACGTCGACGACGAGGCGCTCAAAGGGGCCGACCTGGCGCTCGCCGAGCAGTCCGAGCACCGCCTGCTCTACGCGACCGCGCCGCTGACCGAGCCGCTGCGCCTGTCGGGCACGGCCCGCGTCACGATCCGCCTGGCGAGCAGCAAGCCGGCGACCAACCTGTCGGTGTGGCTCGTGCAGCTGCCGTGGACCGAGAAGGGCAAGGTGCTCGAGAACATCATCACGCGCAGTTGGGCGGACCCGCAGAACCACGCGTCGCTGCGCAAGGGCGAGCCGCTCGCGCCGGGCAAGTTCGTCGACGTCGCGTTCCCGCTCGAGCCCGACGACCAGGTGATCCCGGCCGGCAAGCGCATCGCGCTGATGGTGTTCGCCAGCGACCGCGACTTCACGCTGTGGCCGCCGGCCGGCACCGAGCTGACGCTCGACCTGGCCGGGACCTCGCTCGAGCTGCCGGTGGTCGGTGGCGCCGAGGCGTGGGCCAAGGCGACCGGCGGAGCGGCCGGTGGCAGCGGCGAGACGAAGCGCTAGGGCATCTCTCGCGCCGTGTGGCATGATGGTGGGCCTGGGCATGGGCCGGAGCAGCCGATGAAGCCGAAACAACCCGATCCCGCCGACCAGCCGAAGCCGCCGCTCGATCCGGCGGCGGTCGGCCAGACCGAGTTCCTCGTCCGCGAGGTCGTGCACGGCGAGAAGCAGCAGGCGTGGCGCGCGCTGTCCGAGAAGATCCTCTACTACCTCAAGACGCGTTTCGGCGGCGCGTCCTACCCACAGGGCGTCGAGTTCCAGGACTTCGTCAGCGACGTGATGCTGAAGATCCTGACGTCGATCGGCACGTTCGAGCACCGCGGCAAGGACAGCTTCTGGAAGTGGGTGCAGACGCTCGGCGGCAACCTGTGGCGCGACCTCTGGCGCCGCCACGACCGCGACCGCAAGCTCGGCCTGCTCGGTCGCGGCGACGCGAACGTCGGCGACGGCGATTCGCGATCGTTCTCGCTGGCCGAGTCGGCGCCGACCACCGACGAGACGCCGACGCAGATCGTCCGCTTCCGCGAACTCGAACAGGCCGAACGCGAATGCGTCGAACGCCTGACGCAGCCGATGCGCGACGTCTACCTGATGCGCCGCCAGCACGACCTGTCGTTCGCCGAGATCTCCGAGCGCCTGGGCGGCATCAAGGAAGTCACGCTGCGCAGCCACTACATGCGCGCCCGCGACCAGGTTCGCGAAGGCCTGCTCGCCAAGATCGACGCGCTCGGCGAGCAGATCCAAGGCTGGTAGGGGCGGGCGCCGGCGAGCCCGGCCGCTTCACCGCCCCAACTCGACCGTCCGCGGCGGCCGGCACGTTGCCGCATCGCACGCGGTGTAGGTCACCCGGATCCGCAGCGCGTCCCCTGCCGCCACCCGTCGGATCGGCAGCTTGATCTCGGCGTAGCCGCTGAGCGTGGCCTCGTCGGGTTCGCCGTAGTCTGCCGGTCCGTCGCTGGTGAACGCCGACTCCGGCAGGACCTCGATCGTGACCGGCGCCGCGCCTTCGGCCTTCGGCGTGCTGACGTGCCAACCGCTGGCGATGCGCAGCCTGACGATGACCTTTGTGTCGGTGACCTCGGCGGTGACGCGCACCAGCTCGTCGCGTGCTTCCGCGGCGCCCGGATCGATCGGCGAGAGCGCCGCGCTCGCCG